>CAMPHD010000118.1 GCA_946885765.1 uncultured Thalassospira sp. | reverse complement strand
CTGTCGTTGAAACCGTCCCCGAGCCGGAACCGGAACCCGTTGTCGAACCTGAACCGATCCCGGAGCCAGAGGTAGAGGAAGTCGTCGAGCCCGAACCGGAACCCGAGCCTGAGCCTGAGGTTACGCCGCTTCTGGCCGATGTGCCTCCGGTCCGGCGTAAACCCGAGCCGCCCAAGCCAACACCGGAACCGGCAAAGGCACCGAAACCGGTCGAACGGGCCGAAGCCAAACCGGTTGAACAGCCGACAAGCGGCCCGGTTGATTCCGTTAAATCCCGTGGTACGGTCGGCGAAGCCACCCAGAGCCAGGCGGCAAGCTCTGCTACGGGCAGCGGTGGCGGGGCTGCGATGAGCAGTGCTACCTTTGTTGATTACCAGACAGCCGTTGTGCAGATGCTGATGCGTTATCGCGAATATCCCGACCGAGCCAAGCGCCGCGGGATCGAAGGACAGAATATGGTTCGTCTGGTGATCGAAAAGGATGGGACGGTATCGCTGTTTGAAATGATCAGCCCAAGTGATTCTTCCATCCTGGATCGTGCCACCCAGGATATGATCGAACGTGTCAAACGTTTCCCACCATTCCCGGAGGATATGGGACGCGAACAACTGACGCTGACGATCCCGGTAATCTACGATCTGCGATAGAACAAAAAAACGCCAGCCCGGAAAGGCTGGCGTTTTTGTTTGAAGGACGCGCTTTATTCCGAACTGTCTTCCCAGACATATTCGATCTGTTCGCGCCATGCGAATTTGTCGAGGTGTGAGGTTATAACGCCTTTCATGGCTTCTATCTCCTCTGCCTTTTCAGACTGTCCCTCGAAGCGCAGGGACGCGTCATCGGCCAGGATGATGCAAGGGCCCATCGGAAAGCTCACATGACCTCTTTCGGGCGTAAAATCGACCTCTACCTTATGGGCAAAGTGTTTGCACAGCTGTTGCAGATATTTGCTGGCATTCTCTGTCTGAATCGATCCTGTGGTTTTGAACATGGATTTACCGATCTCTGATGGTTTCTTATGAGGAAATTGATTGCAGGGGCTCACGGCTGATCAAGGCCGATCCAGTAAACCCCATCCAGTGCCACCGGCTGGAACCGGTCAAAGAATTCGGCAAGGGTTGCGTTCGGGTCAAGATCGGCAAACTGTTCGGGGTGAAACCATTTTGCCATAGCCTGCAACGCCGTAATGTTCATTGGCGTGTTGTAGAAATGATGCCAGACAGCATAAACCCTGTCTGTCTTGACGGCGTCAAGATGCGGAAGGCCGGTACGTTCCATGCTTTTTGCCAGCGAGGCTCTGGACATTTCGGCATTAGCATAAGTGCCAAGGATAATGCGCCCCGCATTCTGTTCGGCAGTCATTGTCGCCCCGCCAATCGCGGTCGCGACAAAGATATCGGGTTGATCGACCAGCAGCTGTTCAACTGAAATCTGGCTGATCACGCCGGGGATCCGGCCGGCAAAGATATTTTCAGCACCGGCAAGCTCGACAAACTTGCCGATCATCTGGTTTCCCATCGCCTCGCAGCAGGAACCATGCAGGCCAACCCGGCTTTCAAGGAAGACTTTGGGTTTGTCGGTGATGCCTGCCAGACCGGATTTGACCTTTGCCAGATTGTCTTCGTAGAATTTAACGAATGCCTCCGCCTGATCTTCCTTGCCCATCAGTTTGCCAAGGATGCGAATGCTTTTTTGCGTGTTTTCAAACGGTTTGTTGCGAAAATCGATCATCACGACCGGAATGTGGGCCGCACCGAACTGTCTCAGAACTTCATGGCTGTCCGAACCGGGGCCATGACCGCTGTTTATGCCAAAAATTGCAACATCGGGTTCGACCGTAATCGCCTTTTCAACACTGAAAGTTGCTTCGCCGCTACGCCCGACCAGGGGAATATCGTCAATTTCGGGGAATTTTTCCTGATATTGGGCAAAGGTTGCGGGATCAAGGTTTTTAAATTCACCCATCATCCCGGCAACCCAGCGGACCGGGTTTTCGGGATCAAGGATGCCAAGGCTTGGCAAAAAACGTCCTTCGCCAAGGATCATATGCCTGACCGGTACTTCGACCGTGACTTCGCGACCGGAAACATCGGTCAAGGTTATGGTCTCGCCTGCCTGTGCAAGGCCGGTGAATATCGAAAGGGCGGCTGCCAGTGTCAGAAGACGGTTGAATCTCATCTTGAAAGCCCTGCTGAAATGCGTGGGTTGGGGAAGGTCAAAACGCCGAAATGGGCGGCACGGAATGCCACCCATCGCGGATTTTATATCTGTTGAAGAATTGCCTGATCAGAACGCCACCTTTGCCGACACAAGGAAGGTGCGACCTGGCTCGTGATAGGGTTCGATACGACCGCTGTCGTAACCAGGCGTCGTCCGTGCCACATAGTCACGGTCAAAAATGTTGAGTGCGTCTACCCGCAATGTGACGGAATCGGACAGTGCGGCAGGAGTCCATTCGCCATAAAGATTAGCAACGAAATAGGTGTCGAGTTTCGCATTGCCATTCTTTTCAGGATCATCATCGGACAGGGCAAGTTCAGAGGTCGAACCAACCTGAATGCCCATATCATCAAAGCGATGGGCGATTTCGAAATTAACAATGTCGCCTACGATAACGCCCTGATAGGAGGCATCGTTACTGAGTGGTACTTTGCCGTCTCTTTCGACATCGGTGTGGGTATAAGCCGCGCGGACAAAACCGGGTCCGTAAGTCCAGGTTGCGGATAGGTTAACGCCGCGTGTTTCCAGATCACTTGTCGTATTGCGTGTCGTATATTCGAGAGAATGTGATCCGTTGATCTTGTTATAGAACAGATTGCCGTCAAAATCCCACTGTTCGAGGCTGTAACGCGCACCGGCCTTATAGTTGTGGGACCGCGACGGTTTGAAACCGTCATAATTCCAGATACCGGTGAAGTTGTAGATCGCTGATTCACCAAGCGGCAATCCACCAAAGCTGGTGCCGAGACCGCCATAAACCATCAGTTCGTCGGTCAGGTCATATTCGGTGTTGGCATTTCCGCTCAGTCCGAATTCGCTGAAGTCGGTCCCATCAATGCCTTCAAACCACTGCTGGTCTCCGCGACCGCCAAAAGATACGCGCCAGTCATCGGTTAGGGAAAGTCGGGCCTGCGAGAAGACACCAACATTTGTGGTTGTCTCCGTATATCTACCAGCTCTTCCAGCCGCACCTGTAGTATCCCCGCCACCGGTTGCCTCGTCGTGGTAAAAATCGACCCCGGTCTTGATATTGCCCATACCGACATCAAACGTATTGGCCGCTTTACCATTCAGGGTTTCTATTTCGGATTCAATATGGGTGGTGCCGTTCAGCTTTGGCACATCAAGGTGCGTTTTACTGTAATTAAGGCTGAGCTCCGGTGCCAGAAGTCCGGACGGTTGTTCATCGACATAACTGACGCCAAGGGATGTATCCTTGTAAGATATCCATTGTGGGGCCGCCCCATTCGTCAGCGATCCAAAGTTTGGACGGGCAGGACGGACACCCTCGTCTTCAAGATGGCTGGCAAAGGCTTCGATACGTGATCCTTCATTGCCGGTGAAGGCGATCTTGCCAAGGCCGTTCTTGCTGCCATCTCCGATGCCGGCAACTTCGTTATCATCGCCGTCTTTATAATTGCCCTGATTGCTGTTTTGCACATAGGCAAGTGCTTCGAAGCCTTCATGCTGACCTGCCAGCGTCAGCCATTCGGTGAAGCCTTTGGTGTTGCTGTTATACTGAATCTTGGCAGAGCCGCCGAACGGATCGTTCGGTACAAGAATGTCGCGTGCATCCTTGGTTTCATAGGACATTGAACCGCCAAGCGCATTTGGGCCAGCATCCGCCGGTGCAATACCGGATTCAACCTCGACCGATTTCAGCATACCGGGATCGATAACTGCGGTGCCGATGTGATGATAGGTGGAATCAACCTGTCTCGTACCATCGACCTGCACATTCAGTTTGGTGTTCTCTATACCTTGCACGTAAACCTTCTGTGCAATGGCTGATGCGCCGCTAACCTGAACCGCTGGTTCGTTTTTGAAGACATCCTTGATGGTTTGCGGGTTAATGCGGTCAATATCTTTTTGCGTAACATTGACGCCGCCTGCCGCCGTTTGGTTGGTTTCCTGACTTGCCGTAACTTCGATTGGTGCCAGAACGGTTTCGTCCTCGGCTTTGGTTTCTTGTGCGATGGCTGCCACCGGAAGCACTGTCAGGGCGACCCCGGCAAGCAGGGTTGCGCGATACAGGCCATGGACCGGTTGGCGGCGTTTGCCCGGCAAAACCGGTCTTGATGACTGCGACATGCTGATTTCCTTATCAAATAAATTTGCCAAATGCGAATGATTTTGAATATTATTAGCTGGGTGGTTTGAGCAATCGGAATACCGTTTGCGAGATCGCCATTGATGTTTGCAAAAACGCAAATATCGCATTTGACGGGGTGTTCAGGTTTGGAAGGGAAACTGTATGGCGTTTGATCGACAGCATGCGCCGCAACGTTCGCGTCGGAATGTGACCCGTCGCGAGACCATTACCGGCCAGCAGCTTGAAGATTTTGGGACTGCTTTGCCGCGGAATGCAGCCGAAGGGGTACGACGTCGCCCGATGATGAGTGGTCGGATGTCGAACGACAATCTGCAGTCATTTCTGAACATTCATACGACCGATACCGTAACCATGCAGGACGCGGCAGTAAAATTTCCGGTCAATGCTGCGGTAACGGTGGCAATTGTGTTGCGGGGACGGGTGCGGGGTGCGTTTGATAATGTACCTTTTGATCTTGATGCCCGTGAACAACCGGTTGGTTTTATCTGGTCATTGTCGCAGCCGGTGATGTTGCATCGTGAATTGGAAAAGGGTGATGATGTTTGCAAGGTGATGATTTCGGCCAAATATGACTGGGTGGTCAAGCGGGTCCGCAATGGTGATCACCGTCATGCCGGAATTGACGACTTCATTCATGCCGGAATTTCGGTTCACAAATGGCAACCCTCGCGTCGTGCCATTGCGTTGACCGACCAGTTATTGTATCCGCCAACGGATGATCCGCTGTTTCGCGATCTTTACGCCGAAAGTCGGGGGTTGGAGATTTTTGCCGAAGCCCTTGGTTCTCTTCGCAGAGTCAGTACGGATACAGGCGAGGGTGCAGTCGAGCCGGATGCGCTGGATCATCATCAAAAAGCTCAGGAAATCCGCGACTACATCGCCGGTCATATACTGGATGATTTGTCCCTGAGTGATTTATCGCGGATACTGGGAATGAGCGTTGCCAGTCTGCAGCGCACTTTCAAAAATGCCTATGGAATGACGATCAAGGATTTCATCCGCGAAAGTCGCCTGATCGCGGCGCGCGACGCGATGGAAAAAGACGGCCTGACAATCGGGCAAGCCGCCTGGATGGCCGGTTATTCAAGCCCGGCGAACTTTGCAACCGCGTTCAAACGGGTTTTCGGCATATCGCCATCGGACGCACGAGACCGGTAATCGGGTTATCATCAAGAGGCATGATTAAAATCACGGATGATGACGTCTTGCGTCATCAGGCAGATCAATTCTGTCCCTGATGAATGCAAGGAAACATCATGCCGATCAATGCCAGCCAGTTGCGCCAGTCAATTGTTCGCCCGGTTTTGCAAAATCTTGGTCTGTGGTCGCAGGCCGCCGAAAACCTGATCATGGGAACCGCCGCCCAGGAAAGCGGGCTTGGCACCTATGTCGAGCAGATCGGGGGTGGTCCGGCGCGCGGTATTTTTCAGATGGAACCTGCAACACTTGACGATTGCTATGTCAATTATCTCGATTACCGGGCCGATCTGAAGGCAAAGATCGACTCCTATCTGGCTCCGCAGCCCGCCTCGAAGGCCGATCAGTTGGCAACCAACAATGCCTATGCCGCAGCCATGTGCCGGGTTCGTTATATGCGGGTCAGCGCCGCCTTGCCCGATGCAAACGATATCCCCGGTCTCGCGGCCTATTGGAAGCAGTATTACAACACTGCTGGGGGCAAGGGGACGACGGATGAGTTTATCGCCAATTACAATCGTTACCTTGGCGGCAGCTAAGCTGCCGTAACGTCGGCGAAAAAATCCGTATTGTTCTACGCAAAAATAGTGGCATATGCGCGATCTTTTCGCCAAAATCCCCCAACGCTTAGCGGTGATTGCGCAAAAAATCACCAAAGTAAAAGAGTTTAGGGGTTTACAATGAAACGTCGTCAGTTCCTTAAAGGGGCCGGTATTGGCGCTGGTGCCGCGGTTGCGGCCACGGTTGCCGCACCGGCCATCGCATCCGCGCAGGAAAGCCTGAATTGGCGGATGGTAATGCCGTGGCCCAAAGGGACGCCGGGCCTTGGCACCAATGCCGAAAAATTTGCTGCCATGGTCAAGGAAATGTCCAATGGACGTCTAAGCATTTCGGTTTTTGGGGCAGGTGAAATCGTCCCGCCGTTCGAATGCATGGATGCGGTCGAGCAGGGCGTGGTCGAAATGGCGCACGGTACCCCTTATTACTGGCAGGGCAAGAATCCGGCACTGAACTTCTTCTCGACCATTCCGTTTGGTCTGACGGCATGGGAACTCTCCGCCTGGCTGCGTTTTGGCGGAGGACAGGAGCTTTGGGAAGAAGCTTATGCCGAGTTTAATGTTGTGCCGTTCTATGCCGGGAATTCGGGCATGCAGGCCGGTGGCTGGTTTAATAAGGAAATCAATTCGGTTGAAGACCTGAAGGGGCTTAAAGCCCGCTATGCCGGTCTTGGTGGTGAAGCTATGCGCCGCCTTGGTGCGAACATCACCATGCTGCCACCGGGGGAAATTTTACCCGCCATGCAATCCGGTGCGATTGATGCCGCCGAATGGGTTGGTCCGTGGAACGACCTTGCATTTGGCCTCTATCAGGTTGCGAAATTCTACTATACCCCGGCCTTCCATGAGCCCGGACCGGGCCTTGAAATCTTTATTTCCAAGGAAAAGTTCGATGCGCTTGGCCCCGATCTGCAGGCGATCATCCGTTATGCCGCGCAGGCGATTGCCGAAAACACGCTGGCGGACTTTACGTTCAACAACCTGCAATCCTATCAGCCGCTGATCGACAAAGGGGTCGAGGTTCGCCAGTTCTCGGACGATGTCATTCTGGCGCTGGCCGAGCAGTCCAATGCCGCGGTCGAGGAAATTGCTGCGAAGAACGATCTGAGCGGCAGGATCGCGGAAAGCTATCTTGCGCTTGTGAAAAAAGCCGCACGTTACGGCAAGGAATTCGAGGCGACCGGTCTTTTGCAGCGCGCGAAGGTCTGGGGCTACTAAGCCTTTCGGTATTTGCGTATACAGTCATCAGACGAGCAGGGCCGCCGGATAGGCGGCCCTGCTTTATTTCTTGCTTTCGGGCAAACTTGCGGGATGCCAGGAACGTTACGGGATGCTGAGATATGTGAAGATAAAGTGTTAAAGACAGCAAAAGCCGCAACTTCAATCCCTTGCAAAGTTATGAATGCTATTTTAGAAGCAGATTTACGCAAAAAAATTGCCAATATGAATTTAGGGAGCCCCACAATGAAACGTCGTCAATTCCTGACTGGTGCCGGTGTGGCCGCTGGTGCCTTTGTTGCCAGCAGTGCTGCGCCTGCAATTGTCAAAGCCGATGAGCAAATCCACTGGCGTATGGTTATGCCCTGGCCGAAAGGCTCGCCGGGGCTTGGTGCCAATGGCGAGAAATTCGCCGAGCGCGTAACCAAAATGTCGGGTGGACGCCTTAAAATCACGGTTTATGGCCCGGGCGAACTGGTTCCGGCATTTGAATGTCTGGATGCGGTCGAGCAGGGCGTTGCCGAACTGGCTCATGGCACGCCCTATTACTGGGCGGGTAAGGATGCGGCCGTAAACTTTTTCTCGACAATTCCGTTTGGCCTGATGGGTTGGGAACTTTCGGGCTGGCTGCGTTTTGGCGGCGGGCAGGAGCTTTGGGATGAACTTTATGCCCAGTTCAACGTCAAGCCGTTTCCTGCGGGGAATACCGGTTTGCAGGCCGGTGGCTGGTTCAACAAGGAAATCAACACCGTTGACGACATCAAGGGCATCAAGATGCGCTATGCCGGGATCGGTGGTGAAGCCATGCGTCGCCTGGGCGCAAACGTTACCGTGTTGCCAGCAGCCGAAATTCTGCCGGCCATGCAGTCCGGTGCGATTGATGCCGCCGAATGGGTTGGTCCGTGGAACGATTATGCGTTTGGTCTGACGCAGGTTGGCAAATATTATTACACTCCGGCCTTTGCCGAGCCGGGTACAGGTATTGAAGTCTTCGTCAACAAGGACAAATTCGCGGAATTGCCCGAAGACCTTCAGGAAATCTTTGCCATCGCAGCGCAGGCCAATGTCGAACAGACACTGGCTGATTTCACCTTCAACAATATCCAGTCCTATCAGGCTGTATTGGCCAAGGGTGCGGAAATCCGCCATTTCAGCGACGATGTGATTGCAGCCCTTGCCACCGAAGCCATGGCAGCGGTCAAGGAAATTGCCGATCAGA
>CAMPHD010000117.1 GCA_946885765.1 uncultured Thalassospira sp. | reverse complement strand
GTATCCTCACCAGTCGTCAGATCGACGACTGCATCCACGGCCGCACCGGCCAGACCAAAAATACCGCCAAACAAACCGCCGCCGACAACCCGCGCACCATTACCCAGCTCGTCGCCAGTGATGCTGCGGTAAATCATGCCCACGCCGGGGATATGCTGCAAAGGATTGATCACATCGAGGAAATCGGTGAATTCAAAACCATCATCGCCGAATACATAATCGGAAAAGCTGCGTTCTTCCTGTTCACCATCGACAAGCTGGTTGGCCGCACTCGATCCGGCTGACGCGCTGCCAACCGTTCCGCTTGCGATACTTGCCCCGTTACCGGGCGATATTTGCCGCCAATCTGCACCAATCGACATGTCTGTCCTCCTATTGCCGACTATTTTGCAAAAGGAGTGCCAGTTTTAGAATTTATCATGCCATTGATTTTAAAAGGATTTTTCAAGACAGAATATCAAGTAAGATTGCCTATCGGAATCTTCTGCCGGGTAGCAACGCCAAACCTTAACTTGTGCCGCCGTTCTGCGTAAACCAAGCCTAGAAAAGATGCCCCGCCCTATCTTTTTTCGTCTGAAGGTAAAATTCGTTATGGCCGTTGGAAGGAAATTTGTGTGGCACGCGCTCGGCTACGGTCACGCCCCAACTTTCAAGCCCGGTAAGTTTTTCGGGATTGTTGGTCAGAAGCCGAACGGTTTCAAAACCCATCTGGCGCAACATTTCGGCCGCCGGGCGATACACCCGTTCATCCGCGTCAAAGCCAAGTTCCTCGTTAGCATCAAGCGTATCAAATCCGCGATCCTGCAACGCATAGGCTCGCAGCTTGTTCACAAGCCCGATACCGCGCCCTTCCTGTCGCAGATAAAGAATAATCCCGCCCTGCCCGCTTTTGGCAATTTCGGCAATTGCCCCGCGCAATTGCGGCCCGCAATCGCACCTGAGCGATCCGATCAAATCCCCGGTAAAGCATTCCGAATGCAAGCGGATCAAAACAGGCTGATCATATGCCGGCTCATCAATCACAATCGCCAGATGTTCCTGACCACCATCTTCGGGACGAAACGCAATCACCGTGGCATTTTCGGCATTTTCCAACGGCACACGCGCTTCACTGACCTGACGCAGGGTTGCTGCCGATGCGTCTTCGTATCCGTTGATGCTCTCGAACTGCAGCACCAGAAGGTTCTGCGTCTTCGACAACATTTCAAGCTGTTCGAGTTCGACCGGTGCGGTCACGACAGCTGGCAGCAACCTTGCCAGCTTCGCAAGCCGTATGGCCGCACTTTCCGCCATGCTGACCGGGCGCCATGCGCCTGCGGGCATGCTTTCAAGGTCCAGCAGCGGATTGGCAATCTCGGCCAGTGCTTGCGCGTCAACGCCGGACTTTTTTGCACTTACAAAAGCAATGAAATGATCGTTCTTGCAGGTCTGCCCCAACGATTTGGCCCGCACGCGCGGCAAAACAATCGCGGTATTTCCGCTTTTGCCCGCGATGTCATGAAGGCGTGCCAGCCCGTGATCGGAAAGCGGTTCGGCGGCAATCACCGCCACACAATGAGCAATACCGTTCGCTTGCCCCTGCACAAGAACGATTTCTCCGCGCCGCAAATCGGCAACAGCACGCGATACTGTCACCAGATCGGTCGCGGAAACATTGGCTTGTGATGGCAAGGCAGCAGATTGGGTCATTGCAGTCTTTATTTCTTCAGGGGCATACACGGATGATCACAACATCGCGATCCGGTCGGTATGGGGCTGGATTACATACAGGTCAATGGGCTAAAGCGAAAACAGTTTGTTCTTGAAAACGCAGTATGAGACTCTAATCCTAAGTATATGGCGGGCCTACAAGAACAATGCCACAAAAAGAACCATCGGCAGGCCCAGAATATAGGCGGGATTTAGCAAGCAGCAAGGGATGGCGAATGTCGACAGGTAAACAGGTTCTGGTGGTTGAAGATGACGCAGCACTGAGCCAGTCTCTCACCGAACAGCTTCGGCTTCATGAGGAATTCGAATGTGTCGTGGCCAATAGCGGCCAGAACGCCCTCGAAGTCGCCAAGGAAAATTACTACGACATTATCCTTCTTGATGTCGGTCTGCCCGATATGGATGGTCGCGATGTCTGCAAACTGATGCGGCGTGCCGGGGTCAAATCGCCGATCATTATGCTGACCGGTGCCGATAGCGATTCCGACACGATCCTCGGTCTGGAATCGGGTGCCAATGACTATGTCACCAAGCCATTCCGCCTTAACGTACTGCTGGCGCGCATTCGTGCCCATATCCGCCAGCACGAACAAAGCGAGGATGCGGTTTTCGTCATCGGCCCCTATAGCTTCCAGCCCAGCGCCAAACTCCTGATAGAAACCGCAACCGAGAAAAAAGTCCGCCTGACGGAAAAGGAAACCTCGATCCTGAAATTCCTGTTCCGCGCCGGTGACAAACCGGTCACACGCGAAACCCTGCTTGACGAGGTATGGGGCTATAACGCCGGGGTGACGACCCATACGCTGGAAACTCACGTCTATCGCCTGCGCCAGAAAATCGAAAAAGACCCGTCAAACGCAATGATCCTGGTGACTGAGCCCGGCGGTTATAAACTGGTCCCGTAATCCGCGTGCATGTTAAACCCCTGAAATTCTGCCGATTTGCAAGAATCCCGCCGGACCAAAACATCCGGCGGGATTTTTTTCGTCACAAAACGGCTTTGAATGCGTCCTGTACTTCTGGCCAAGTTATCCACATTTTTGCCAAATTCCGGAATTTGACCAAAATCACACCTGAAAGATCGAAAAACCGGCGTTAACAGCATCAAATTTGCGTTCAATCCGATCAAAACCGCATTTAAATCACCTTTAAAAGGCATTACCTGGCAATTTAATAGCCCCGTGACCCGAAAATTGCCGTTCCGACACGGATATGAGTCGCGCCGAGCCGAATTGCTGCCTCGTAATCGCCGCTCATGCCCATACTGCGAATGGCCAAGCCATGACGGTCGGCGATTTTACCCAGCAGTGCAAAATGCGGTGCCGCTTCCTCATCGACCGGCGGGATGCACATCAATCCCTTGACTGGCAATTTCAGGCGTTCGATACAATCGATGATGAACGCATCGGCATCGGCCGGGGCTATTCCGGCCTTTTGCGATTCTTCACCGATATTGATCTGGATATAAAGGTCGGGGCATTTACCGGTATTATCACGGTGTTTTGCCAGCGCATTGGCAAGTTTTGGCCGGTCAACGGTTTCAATCACATCAAACAGGGCAACGGCATCCTTCAGCTTGTTGGTCTGAAGCGGCCCGATCAGATGCAGTTCGATATCGGGGAACCTTTCGCGCAGACCCGGCCACTTTCCTGCGGCTTCCTGCACCCGGTTTTCACCAAACACCCGCCGCCCGTCGACAAGCGCCGGACGCACATGGTCGGCATCATGGTTCTTGCTGACGCAGATCAGGGCCACATCACTGCTTTCGCGACCGACCGCCGCACAGGCCTTGTCGATATTTTGCTGGATCTCGGCAAGATTGGCCGCGATGTCGGGATTGCCAGATGACAGATGGAGATCGCTCATGGATGATGGCCCAAATCGGAACAGGAATCGGTTGAATAGAATCGGGATAGTATCAATGGATGCCACACTGGAAAAGCAGGCACGCCAACTCAATTTACGTAATGGCGGCCCGAACTGCCCGATCCCGCCGATCGTGCTGATGACCGATGAGAAACGCCTGTCCGATCCGGTCCCGGCCATCATCGGCCTGCCATCCCAAAGTATGGTAATTTTCCGCCATTACGGCCTCGCGCGTGCCGACCGCACCAGACTCGCCTATCGGGTTCGGCGCACCTGCCGACAATACGGCCATCTCTGCATGATCGCCAATGATCTGGCATTGGCATTGCGCCTTGATGCCGATGGTATCCATTTGCCGGAATATCGCATCGGGAAAACACCGCATATCTATCGGCAAATACCACACGACATGCTTGTGACATCCTCCTGCCACAGCATGCAAACCTTGCGCAAGCTGGCGCTTCTTGCCCCCGATCAACGTCCCGATGGTGTTCTGATCTCGCCGATTTTTGCCACCCAAAGCCATCCTGATCAACCGGGCATGGCGTTTTCGGCCTTTCTGCAAAGAACCGCCCTTTGCCGCAGTCTTGGCCTCATCACCATTGCCCTTGGCGGCATAAAACCTGACAATGTTGCGATGTTAAGGGGATCTGGCGTTGCATCTTTGGCCGGGATCGGGTTCTCTGCCACATAACACCGAGTAAAAGGTGAGCGGAGATCGCCCGACAATGCCTGCACATCACCATCCCGCCCGGAAAAAATTTACCCGGTTCGCGTCAAAACAGCCGTTCCGGTTCGGTCTGCCCAATGTCAGTGCGGAGCTCACACAAGCATCCGACAACAGCCCTGCATATCTGACGCGTACAACATCGCTTTTGCGGCAACAAGTTCTGGCCAATGCCCCGTCGGTAAAGATCATTTCGGAGACTGTTCATCCTGATGTGTTGGCGCGCGATGCTTGGGCCGATATCGATTTTGATCGCAAACGGGTTCTGTTCCTGATCCCCGATGATGCGATTGGCGATTGCGTCGGCATGGCCCTGTTTTTACGTGCCTTTACGGCAAAATATCCCACCGCAAAAATTGCCGCACTCAATAGCGGTAGCGCATCGGACATATTTGCAACTATCCCCGACATCACCATTTTTCAGCTTTTTATCTCGGCCAAGCGCCTGAAGACGTTTGATTTCCTGATAGATTTCAGCGAAATGGAAGGCTGGAAAGATATCGCCACGATGCCAGTCAACCCGGAAGAGGCACTTTGCGAGGCTTTCGACATTTCCCCAATCCCGCTTGCATCGAAGCGTTCGCCGAAGCTGGCACCGGGCGCCAGGATCGGCATTCTGCCAATGGCATCTTCGCCGCTTCGCACCCTGCCGCCTGCACTGGTACGCGAAATCGCAGAATTTCTTGCAAAAGCCGGATTTGACATCACCCTGATCCTTAACGCCTATCAGGGTGTGATGAAGAAGTACAAGGATACGATAGGACCGTTTGACCAGCCGAATATCCGGATTGTCGATGGCTTTAGAACCATCGGGAATCTTGTGTCCTTCATCAGCGAACAGGATTATGTCGTGCTGGCCGATAGCGGCCCAGCCCATATCAGCAAACTGTTTCAAACGCCCGGCATAGGTATATATAGCTCAGCCTCTGCCGCTGTGTTACAGGGCCGCCACCACAATCTTTGCCCTTGGCAAAGCAGCTACAAAGGTGATTTTTGCGAAGCCCCCTGTGGGCTTGCCAAGCTGCGTGCGACCATATCGGGTACAATCGGTTGCATGGGTAGCCTCCGCCTTCCGATGTCAGAACTTGGCACTTTGCCCGCCAATTCAGACAGGGCACTGGCCGAACAGCTTGTGACCGAAAACCCGGTCCCCTGTGTCGCCGACCTTGTTGCGCAGAAAGATCGATTTTTAGCTTTTCTGCGGCAGGATATTGGTATCTGAACCGAAATCCACAGATCATGGACAAAAAGAAAGGGGCGAAAAACCGCCCCTTTCAAATCATGCTAATTCCAAGGAATTAGAAAGTCAGCGCCAGACCGGTTACAACGCCATAACCGTCATTGTCTTCCGCACCGTCGACTTCATCGTCGAACCAGAAGATCGACGATTTCCATTCAACACCAGCACCAAGGGTGTAGGCCAGACCGAGATCAGCTGTACTGATTTCGCCGGTGCCATCACCACGACTGCCATTGCCATATTCTGCATAGCCATAGGTCAGGGATACGGCTGCTGCATCCATTTCATAGGAAACACCGATATCGAACTGATCGGTGTCATCCGGGTCGCTGTCGCCTTCGCTAAAGCCGTAATCGTCATCGGTGTGAGAATAGGAACCACCAACGGTGAAGTTACCAAAGCCAACGTTCAGGCCGCCACCAACAAGGTTACCTTCACCCCAGTTTTCGCCAATAGCGGAAACACCAAGGGAAATACCGTTCAGATCAGCTTCGTATTCCAATCCGCCGGAGACAATATTGTCGCCCGAACCATCCTGGTTGTTATAGCCGTTTGCACCGTTGCGATTGCTGTCATCAGCAAAAGACACACCGGCACGGAAACCACCAAAGCTTGGCGTGTAATAGGTCACGCGGTTCTGGTCACCGGTCGGAATTGTGGTATCGATCAGGTAGGAGTCGACCCAGATATCCAGATCCCCATCGTTGATGCCAACCGGACCGACCGCAGGAGCAACGAGTTGCATCGAATCGGCAGCACTATCGTTTTTGCCCATTTCGACACGACCGAAGCCGCCGTTAACGAACAGGTATTGCTCGTCGATCTGGTCACCAGAGGTTTCCCCCTCAAGCTCGACAACCGCACCAACCTCAATCCCGTTATCAAGGGTGGTTGAACCCTTGAAGTGGATTTCGGTATCAGATTGGAAGGCATTATTGCGGTCGCCAACTTCCTGATCGGCAAAACCAGCCCACTGGTTCATGTAACCGCCAACCGACAGTTTGATTTTTTCCGAGGCCTGTGCGTGGCCTGCGAAAGCAACAGCCACGAGCGCGCTCGTAGCAATCAGAATCTTTTTCATCTTACCCTCTTCGATTTATGTCTGAACCGGCATGTGACAAAACCGTTCACGTCCGAATTCTTCGAAAGATAAAACGATTTAAATGACTATTGGTCAATTATAATAAGGTAGCAAATATCCGTTTTCCATAAATATGTGACATATACATCACATCCATAACCCCGAATGCATGCAAAATAGGCTATCTCGAAATATTGAAAAATCATATTGCAATGTTCAGGAATCAACAATATATGACCATTGGTCATTTAATTCTGGGCTGGAAGCAACCAGATACAGAAAATGCGGCCTACCACACACATGGCCAAGGATGACAGCATCGCGCAGGCATATCCCCATGCCTGCGCGAAACTTTTTTCCAAACCGACACGGTTTCACTACCAAAGCAACGCCCCACACGCCGCACCCTTCCTCTTTGCTTGAAAGACGACACAGGCATCCGGCATAAAAAATCCCGTTCAGCGTTTCACAACGCAACAGGATCAAAAAAAAGAAGGGGATGAAAATTCATCCCCTTCCCGATAGCACCCAATTCCGAAGAATTAGAAGTCGAGACGAATACCGGTAACAACACCGTAGCCGTCATTGTCTGCTTCGCCGTCATTTTCCTGATCGAACCAGAAGACCGAAGATTTCCAGGCAACGCCTGCACCCAGGGTGTAAGCCAGACCAAGGTCAACGGCCTGAATTTCGCCATCGCCGAAATCTTCATAGCCATAGGTTGCCGAAACAGCAGCAGCATCCATCGCATAGGAAACACCGACATCAAACGCGTCGAGTTCTTGACCGTTCGAACCGTCACTTTCCAAGTTAAGGCCGTAATCGTCCTCGGTGTGACCATACGAACCACCGACGGTGAAGTTGCCGAAGCCGACATTCACACCGGCGCCATACCATGCACCCTCACCTGACTCTTCACCAGTGGCCGAGACGCCAAGTGACCAACCATCAAAATCGCCCAGATATTCAACACCGGCGGAAACGATGTTGTCGCCCGAACCAGCCTGGTTGTCATAGCCGTTTGCACCATTGCGGTTGCTGTCGTCAGCATAGGAGACACCGGCACGGAAGCCGCCAAACGACGGGGTATAATAGGTCAGACGATTCTGATCGCCGCTCGAACGAACGGTGTCGATCAGGTATGCATTGGCCCAGTTCGACATATCGCCATCATTGACGCCAACAGGACCGACGGCCGGTGCAGTGATTCCCATATCGTCAGCTGCACTATCGTCTTTACCAAGCTTGACCTGACCGAAGCCACCATTGACATACAGATACTGTTCGTCAATCTGGTCGCCAGAGGTTTCACCTTCGAGCTCTACAGTCGCACCGACTTCAATGCCGTTATCAAGGGTGGTCGAACCTTTGAAATGAATTTCGGTATCGGACTGGAATGCGTTCACACGACCGCCAGCAGCAGTGTTGTCTTCGTCAGTGAAGCCAGCCCACTGTTCCATGTAACCGCCAACCGACAGTTTGATTTTTTCGGAAGCCGAAGCTTGACCTGCGAAAGCCACAGCGACAAGCGCGGTGGAAGCAACAAGAATCTTTTTCATCTTACCCTCTTGATGATTAGTAGCCGATCGGCAACACCACAAACCACACATCGTGGACGCCGATCACTGGAAGAGAGTAAAACGGATATAATGACTTATGGTCAATTGAATTAAATGACCTTTGATCAGTTATACTTTAAAGTGTGATAATTAAGTCACTATTCGCGACACATATTAGCCATTTTTTCTGACTGAATGTCTTTTAACTAAAATAGATACACCGTAGCTCCCGTGATCATCAAAAAATCATGCGTTTATATGACTTTTATTCATTAAATTGCGGGTTTCACTCATTCACAGCTTCCTAACGCCGCACCCAACGATCTATTACAGCTAGGAAACTGACACACGTCGCTATAAACAC
>CAMPHD010000116.1 GCA_946885765.1 uncultured Thalassospira sp. | reverse complement strand
AGATAGCAGGTCGGGGCCGGGATTTTGGGTTGGTCCACCATCATCGGGGCAAAGGGCGCATGCATCGGCGTATAGCCGGTGATGGCAAGCGCACCAAGGGTTGAGCCATGATAGCTGGGAAAACGCGAAATGATCTTGGTCCGCTGGGCTTGCCCCTTGGCCAGGGCATATTGCCGGGCAAGTTTGATGCAGCTTTCGACTGCTTCGGACCCGCCGGATACAAAGAATACCCGTTCAAGATCTCCCGGTGCGCGTTCGGCCAGGCGGAATGCCAGATTTTCGGCAGCATCATTTTCAAAATGCAGGCGATAGGCGAAGCTGGCCTTTTCAAGCTGCGCATTCATTGCGGCAATCACGCGCGGGTCGCTATGGCCGATATTGCTGACCATGGCACCGCTGGAAGCGTCGATATAGCGCTTGCCATCGACATCCCACATATAGACGCCTTTGGCGCGGTCAATCAGCGGCCGACGCGAACGGCTTTGATAAAACAGGCGGGATTCCCGGTTATGGCCGGTTTTGTCGGGGTTATCATGCGTCACTTCGGGTGGCACTCCAGATCCGGTCAGTCGTGATGACCGGGCAACAACACACAATTTCGGGCGGCGATGTGCATGAACACATCGGCACCTTCGTGATGGGGGCGGGCATCTATCGGATTGATCACCTGCCAGTCACGACCATTGGCCGTAACGAAATAGCGGGCCTGCTGTCCCAGATAATCGACCGTTTTAATCCTTCCGGGGATGGCAATCACACCGTCCGTCGCACCATTCTGATCCGACAGGCCGATTTTTTCAGCGCGGATAACGGCGCGGACGTCTTTTGAACCATTGGCCTTGGCGGTTTGTTCGGATGTCGTCAGCAATGTTTCCCCGCTTTGCAGGGCGACATTGGTAAAGGCCGCATCCGGTGCGCCAAGGGCGGCAGGAATGATATTGGAATGACCAAGGAAGTCGGCAACAAAAGCCGATGCAGGATTGTTATAAACGTCTTCAGGCGCGCCTTCCTGTTCGACAACACCGTTATTCATCACCACCAGTTTGTCGGACATAGCAAGGGCTTCGGATTGATCGTGGGTTACGAAAACGGTTGCGATACCCAGTTCGCGCTGGATGCGTTTAAGTTCGACCCGCATTTCTTCGCGCAGGTTGGCGTCAAGGGCGGATAGGGGTTCGTCCAGCAACAGCACATCGGGTTCGATCACGATGGCACGCGCCAGTGCAATACGCTGCTGCTGCCCGCCGGAAAGCTGATTTGGATACCGGTCGGCAACATGGGGCAATTGCACCAGATCAAGGGCGCGATTGACTTTGTCGCGGATGTCGGATTTGGACACTTTGCGGTATTTCAGGCCAAAGGCGATATTGTCGTAAATCGATTTGTGCGGGAATAGGGCGTAGTTCTGAAACACCAGTCCCAGATTGCGTTTGTGGATCGGCAGGGCATTGACCCGCTTGCCACGGATCAGCAAGTCACCCTCGGTAATGTCGGTCAGCCCGGCAATCATGCGAAGTGTCGTGGTCTTGCCGCAGCCTGACGGACCCAGAAAGGTCACAAAACTATTGTCGGGCACGGTCAGATCCATGCGTTGCACGGCGGTAAATTCGCCGTAACGCTTGACGACATTTTGCAGTTCGACCGCATTTTCGATGTCAGCCATCACAATTAACCCTGTCAGAAAAAGGCGGTGGTGTCCCGGCCGCCAGTTCGAAACCAGCGACCGGAGATCCGGTTTATGCGATCAGTCCGGCTTAGTAGCCGCGCTGAACCCGCGAGAAGGTTTTTGACCAGTCGGCTTCGTTTTCATTCCAGTAGGCCGGATCAAAGAAGCTGAGTTCCTTGAGCGTGCCGGATGGATCAAACGCGGGCAGGGTCGGGATGACTTTGCCAAGTTCGACTTTCTGCGGGTCAAGGGCAGGTGGGTAGCTTTGGCCTTCGGCAACCGTAATCGCGACTTCGGGTTCGAGCATGAAGTTCAGAAGCTCTTCACAGGCGGCCATCGGGCTTCCACGCAGAACAAACAGGCATTCCTGCCAGCCAAGACCACCTTTCGGATCAAGATAGCCGATGTCATGGCCCTGATCCTGCAATGCCTTGATGCGGCCGGACCAGCCTTCGGTGACATAGATTTCTTCTTCTGCCAGAAGGCTCATCAGTTCCGCCCCCGAACTCCAGTATTTCAGGGCGAGATCGCGATGGGCACGGATCATGTCCCAGACCGCATCGATATCCTTGATCGCATTCGGGTCCTGATCGGATTGCAGGGCACCGTACCAGACGCGGGTTTTCCATTCGCCCCAGCCGCCGATCTTGCCTTTGTAAGCTTCATCGACCATCAGCTTGGCACCTTTGGCCTTGGCTTCATCGTCGCTGATATATTTGCGGTTATAGGCAATGCCGGTGGTGCCGTAATCATAGGGAACCGCCGAAATGGTGCCGCCGGTGATTTTGCGCAGCGGTTCGATCAGGCCGGGAATGACGTTTTTCAGGTTCGGAATATTGGCTTCGTTCAGTTCGGATGTCAGTTCCAGACCATGATAGCGGGCATAGTCAAACACACCAGAAAGGTGGGCAAGGTTGAACTCGCCCGGCTGGCCGGCTTTGACACGGGCGATATATTCGTCCGCCCCGCCAAAGGTGCCCGATACGACCTTGATCCCGGTTTTTCCGGTATAGGGGGCAAAGGCGTATTTTTCGAATGCCTCGGATACCACACCGCCCCAGCCGTCAAAGCGGACCTGTTCTGGTGTTGCGGCACGGGCGTTGCGGGCCAGCATGCCCATCGGGCCACCGGTGATCCCGGCGGTGACACCCGCAGCCCCCAGAACGGTTAAGAAGGTACGACGGTTGATGTCGCCGTCTTTAAGGCGGGTAAGCAAGTGTTCATAGCGTTTCGTCTCGTCCATTTAAGGCCTCCTGATAAAGGTTTTTATCCATTTTATTTTAGGTCTTGTTGTTGGTTTTGGCGGTTCCCCGCGGTATCTGGTTGTATGTTACGCCGTTGTTTTCTGTGCCCGTATTTTTTGCGCCGATGCGATGCGTGCAATGGCGGTGGCAATCAGCGGCAAGGCAATGGTGAAGATCACCATGACAGCGCCAAGTGCATTGATTTCCGGGCTGATGGAATTGCGCAGCATGGCAAAAATCTGCGTCGGGACGGTTTCGACACCGCCCGGCTTCCAGAACAGGGTGCCGGTGATGTCATCAAACGAGATGGTGAAGGAAAACAGCATCCCGGCCATGACAGCAGGCATCATCAGCGGCAGGGTGATTTCAAAGAATGTCTGGATCGGTGTTGCGCCAAGGCTCATGGCGGCTTCTTCGACGTCGCGCCGGATCGATACAAGGCGGGCCTGAACAACCAGCACCACGAAGGGCAGGGTAAAGACGACATGCCCCATCAAAAGTAGGCCAAAGCTTTTGGGCATCGAAAGGAATTGCAGAAACAGCAAAAGAGCCACAGCCAGAACGACTTCGGGTATCAGGATTGGAGCAACCAGAAGCGTCGAGATTGAACGTTTCCCCGGAAAATCGTACCTGACCATGGCAAGGGCTGCGAGCGTGCCCAGTGTCGTTGAAATGGCACTGGTCAGTGCGCCGAGTATCAGGGACGTTTTGAACGCCCGTACAATAGCATCATTGTTCCATAATGCTTCGAACCAGCGCATGGAAAAACCTTCGATCGGGAAGGCGCCGAACTGATTGGCATTGAATGCCAGCAGAATGACAACCGCGACCGGCGCAAACAGAAACAGATAAACAAGGATGGTTGCAATACGGATCAGGGACCAGCCGGACATCTTTACATTCCCCTATTTGAAGCTTTTGGCGATCTGATCGACGCCAAGATAACGGGTGTAAATGACAACCAGCGCACCCAGCAGGGCAAGCAGGACAAGCGAAAGAGCCGAACCTAGTGGCCAATTCAACTGTGTGACGATGGCCTCGAACACAAGATTGGCAAACATCGCATCGCGTGGGCCACCCAGAACAATCGGGGTGATATAGGTACCCGCCGCAAGCACGAAACATAACAGGGACCCGGCAGCAAGACCGGGGAAGGACAGCGGCAGGGTAACTTCGCGGAAGGCCTGCCAGCCGGTGCAGCCAAGGCTTTGGGCGGCTTCGGTCAGGTTTTTGTCAATACCATCCAGACTGACATAGACATTCAGGATCATGAAGGGCAGCAGATAGTGCACAAGGCCCAGAACAACCGTGGTCTGGTTATAGAGCATCTGTATTGGTTCATCGATGATCCCAACAGACAGCATCAATGTGTTGAGCGCGCCCGATGTGCCAAGGATGTTGATCCACGACATGGTGCGGATGATGTAGCTGATCCAGAAGGGCAGCATCAGCATCAACAGCAGGAATGTTTTGGATTTCATCGGGGTGTTGGCGACGAAATAGGCCGGGATATAGCCAACCAGCGCACAAATCACCGTGGTGTAAAAGGCAATGGCAAAGGTCTGAAACAGGATATCGCGGTAAAACCGGTCGCCAAGGACTTCGACCCAGTTATCGAGATAAAAGCCGACCTGATCGGCACCGGTTGCGGTGCGCAGCCAGAATGAATAAACCACGATGAACATCATCGGGATGATCAATAACAGCGATATCGTCGCCAGTGACGGCGACAGCAGGACCCAAGGCGTTCTGCGCGCCCCGGCTACATCTGCGGCCATTTTTGCCTCCCGTTATTGTGCTCTGGCAATTGCTTGCCATGCGCGGTTATCTGGCCGTGAACGAAATATGTTCGATCATTTCACCCCAGACTTGCGCATAGCACAAATAGATAAGTAGAATAGATTGCATAGCCAATTGCTATGGGTGGGAAAATGAGCGACCTTTTAAAGCGGCAATTCGACTGGAACCTGTTGCATACCTTTACGGTTATTGTCGAAGAACGGTCGATTACCGGGGCGGCCAACCGGCTGCTTTTGCGCCAGCCCAGTGTCAGCAATGCGCTTAAACGGCTTGAAGATCAGATTGGTGCGCGCCTGATTGATCGTGATCGTGGCCGGTTCGAGGTCACCGAACAGGGATTGGCGCTTTATCATGAATGCCGCGAGATTTGCGGGGCGATTGGCCGGCTTTCCGATGTGATGTCGGACAGTGGCAATCAGCTTAGCGGGCATTTGCATTTGTGGCTGGCAAGTCATGTGGTGTTTCCGCCGCTTGACGATGCGCTGTTTGAATTCAACCGTGAACATCCCGAAGTGACGTATGAAATCAATGTCGCGACCTCGGGCCATGTGACAAGCCAGGTTTTATCCCAGCAGGCAAGTTTCGGCATTTGTCTGGTCAATGAACAGCATCCCCGGCTCGAATATCGTAAACTGTATCGCGAACATTTCGGGTTCTTTTGCGGGCCGACGCATCATTTGTTTGGCAGGGAGAACCTGACACTTGCCGATTTACGCAATGAAGCCTTTGTTTCGTTTTCCACCGATCAGCTTTCCGATGCGCTGGCCCCGGTTGCGGTATTACGTGCGCGCGAAGGCATGAAGGGCAAGGTGATTGCTACCAGCCCGCATCTGGAAGAAGTGCGCCGCCTGATCAATGCCGGGCTTGGCATTGGCCCGCTGCCGATCCATGTCGTGCAAAACGCGATGGAACGCGGGCAGTTATGGCGCCTGCCACCTTATGATGCGCCACCCGCGATTGATATCTATCTGGTGACCAATCCGCGCATGTCGCTTAGCCGGGCGGAACGGTTTTTCATCGATAATCTGACCGGGCGGCTTGCCAATGCGCGGGAAGGGTATTTTATCTATCCGTGATAGTTCTGTCCGGTCAGCAACTGCAATCAACCAGAAATTATATCAGATATGATGCAGGATCTACGTTCCGATCCTTTTTATTCTCGTTTCTTGAAATAATCGGAACTATTCCAAATTTGTTTTCTTTCCATATTTTGTCTGATATTTTTGAAAATATCATTTCAAATGCCTATCGACGCCCGATTGGCATCTTTTCAGAGATCAAGCCACCCATGAAACACAAGTCTTTATTTCTTCCTTCCGACAACGAAACCGTTGGCGACATTGCCTTTCGCAATATCCGGTCCGACATCATTCGGGGGAGGTTGGAGCCGGGGCAAAAGCTGCGTCTTGATCAACTGAAATCGCATTATGGTGTTGCTGTTTCTACCCTGCGTGAAATCCTTAGCCGTCTGGCGGCCGAGAATTTTGTCGTTGCTGAAGGACAGCGTGGTTTCGAAGTCACCGGTATTTCCGAAGCCGGACTTCGCGATATCGCAGCCTTGCGTTTGCTGCTTGAAACACATGCCTTGCGGCAGTCGATTGCGACGGGGGATTTGCAGTGGGAGGCAAGAGTTGTTTCGTCCCATTACATGCTTAAAGTGGTTGAAACCAAGCTGATTGAAGGCGATAGGAGCCAGGTTGAACAATGGGTGCAGCAGGATTGGGAATTCCATCACGCCACCATATCCGCCTGTGCATCGCCCGCGATGATGGCGGCACACTCAACCGCGTTTGACCGTTTCCTGCGCTATCACATGCTGGTTCTTGATTTTCGGGGGAAACCGGCAGCCGAAGAACATGCCCGTCTGCGCGATCTGGTGATTGCGCGCGATGCCGAGGGCGCGGTTGCCTTGCTTACCAGCCATGTAGAAAGCGGGTTGAACCACGTACTCGGCACCGGCAAGATACCGGCCTAGGCTGCGACAGTCTGTGTTTCCCTGATCATTTCTTTTAGGACCTGCACCGCGGTTGGATAACCGCGCGCGCCCAACCCGGCGATGACCGATGTAACAACACCGGACATCAGTGAATGGTGATACATCGGTTCACGCCGGTGAATGTTGGAAATGTGCAGTTCAATGGCGGGGGCGGAAAACATTTTCAACGCATCCATGATTGCCATCGAGGTAAAGGTGTATGCGGCCGGATTGATGATCAGTCCAGCAGCATTGTCCGTGGCTTCGTGGATCCATTCGATCAACTGTGTTTCCGAATTGCTTTGCCGGAATTCGACAACGGTATCGCCAGCTGCAGAACGGCACATAGCCTCGATATCTGCCAGTGTAGTGTGGCCGTAAATTTCGGGTTCGCGCCTGCCCAGACGGTTCAGGTTCGGTCCGTTAAGAATATAAATGGGTTTTGACATGGGGGATCTCTTAACCTTTGTAGCCAAAAAGTCTGGGCAGCCAGAGTGCGATATCGGGCACCAGTGTGAACAATAACAACGCGCCAAGCATCGCGACGAGGAAGGGCAGTATCTCGCGCACGATTTCACGCAAGGGGCGTTCGGAAATGGCTGTCATGACGAATAACAGCAAGCCATAGGGTGGTGTTATCAGACCCAGCATGATGTTGATGACGCATATCACGCCAAAATGAACCAGATCGATACCCAGCGCATTTGCCGTGGGAATGAATACCGGGACAATCACCAGAAGGATCGTCGTTCCTTCCAGCAGGCAACCCAGCACCAGCAGGATTGCGTTGACCATCAGCAGAAAAGCCAAAGGTGACAGATCGAACCCACCGAGCCAGACGCTGAGTGCGGAAGGAATATTTTCGACCGTTACGACATAGTTGAAGACCAGTGCCCCGGCGATCAGCATACCGATTGAAGTGGTTGTCCGTGCGCTTGACAGCAGCGAGCCATACAGATCACGCAGATTGATACTGCGATAAAGGAAGGCCGAGACGAGCAGGGCATAAAGAGCCGCGATTGCGGCTGCTTCGGTCGGGGTGGTCACGCCACCATAAATACCCCCAAGAAGAACAACCGGCATCATCAGGGCCGGTAAAGCGTTCAGGGTTACCTTTGGCAGTTCGCGCAAGGGGACCGGGGCTTCGACAGGGAAATTGCGACGACGTGCCGCGACAAGAATATACCCGATCTGGAACAGGCCCATGATGATGCCCGGCCCAACACCCGCCAGAAACAGGTAGCCGATTGACGCATCGGATACGAGCGCATAGACGACCATCGGGATTGAAGGCGGGATGATCGGGCCGATCACCGACGAGGCAGCCGTAAGTGCAGCCGCAAAAGCAGGCGGATATCTTCCGTCCTTGGTCATCATGCGCTGCATCAGTTTGCCGGTCCCGGCGGCATCGGCAAGTGCAGAGCCGGACATACCGGCAAAAATGATGCTTTGGACGACATTCACCAGCGCAAGACCGCCGGGAAAGCGACCGACAACAGCATTGCAGAAATTCAGCAGTCTTATCGTCATGGAACCGGAATTCATCAGTTCGGCAGCAAGGATGAACAGTGGGACCGCAAGCAGGATGTAGCTTGAAAACATTCCGTTCAGAAGCTGTTCGGATGCGGTGCCCATATCCAGACCGGACAGCAGCAGATACAGAATGGATGACGCAATCATCGCATGTCCGATCGGAAGGCCCAGCAGGCTGAGAAATATGATCGAGACGATGCAAATGGTGAAGGGATCAGCAAGGCTCATGGGCGGGTATCCGTTTCGGAATGTTCTATGGCTTCGTGAGCTTCTTTAGGAAGGATTTCATGCTGTCCGCCCTTGCCACGAATTGCCGCAACGAGAATCCACAAGTAACGCA
>CAMPHD010000115.1 GCA_946885765.1 uncultured Thalassospira sp. | reverse complement strand
GGACATAGATGAAGTTTTCCGGTTCATACAAATCGCCGTCAATGCGCAGGCTGCCGGAAACGACATAAAGGGCGGCTTCCTGATTTTCACCGGGAAGCAGAAGCTGCGCGCCTGCATCCATGCGGACATCAAGATAGAACAGCTTGGACTTGACCGGAACCGGCGCGGTTTTGCCAAATGCCTCGCCCGCGATCAGGCGCATATGCAAACCGGCATCATCAATGACCGGCAGGTCGTCCCTGGCGATATGGAAAAATTCCGGATCGGATTCTTCTTCGTCTTCGGGCAGTGCCGCCCATAATTGCAGGCCATCGAGTTTATGATGGCTGTTGCGCACGGCATCGGTTTCGCGTTCGGAATGGGTGATGCCGCGCCCGGCACTCATCCAGTTCAGGTCGCCCGGCTGGATTTCGAGCAAACTTCCAAGGCTGTCATGATGGCGGATCGCACCTTCGAAAAGATAGGTGACGGTGGCAAGGCCGATATGGGGATGCGGGGCAACGTCAACACCCTGCCCCGGATCGAACGATGCCGGTCCCATGCGATCAAAAAACACAAATGGACCGACAGACCGGACATCGCGATGTGGCAGGACGCGGCGCACGGACAGGGGACCAAGATTGGCTTCCTTGCCAGAAATCAAGATGGACATGCGCCGCCTCCTTCTAAATGTATCTCAGACTAATCTGGTTCGCATTTGCCTTACGGGCAAGGGTTCGGCCAGGTGGTCTGGATTTTCTCGATCTCGGCCAGAACGTCGTCGGACAGTTCAACATAAGCAGAGCCGATATTGGATTTAAGCTGTTCCATGCTGGTCGCACCGATGATGTTGGCGGTCAGGAACGGGCGGGTATTGACATAGGCCAGTGCCATCTGTGCGGGATCAAGCCCGTTATCCTTGGCGAGTTTGACATAGGCTATTGTCGCCTTGATGCCATTTTCCGTCAGGTAACGGCCGAAATATTGCGGCCAGATGGTTGTGCGCGCGCCTTCGGGTCGGGCCCCGCCGATATATTTGCCCGACAATGCGCCACCGCCCAATGGCGAATACGCCAGAAGACCGGCATCTTCGCGGATCGAGCATTCGGCCAGACCAACTTCATAGGTCCGGTTCAGCAAACCATAGGGGTTCTGAACCGAAACCACGCGCGGCCAGCCTTTTTTATCGGCCAGTTCAAGGAACTTCATCAAGCCCCACGGGGTTTCGTTCGACAGCCCGATATGACGGATTTTGCCCGCCTGCACCAGATCATGCAGGGCTTCGAGGGATTCCTCGATCGGGGTGAATTCCTCGTCACTGTCATGGACGTAACCGAGTTTGCCAAAGAAGTTGGAATTCCGGTCCGGCCAATGGAGCTGATAGATATCGACATAGTCGGTTTTGAGACGTTTGAGCGAACCGTCAATCGCCTCGTTGATCTGCGCACGGGTCAGACGCGGGCCACCCCGGACATAGGGAAAACGTTCTGCCGGGCCGACAATCTTGGTGGCGATCACCAGATCATCGCGACGGCCACGTTTTTCAAGCCAGTTGCCGATGATGGTTTCGGTTTTGGTGAAGGTTTCTTCCATCGCCGGAACCGGATACATTTCGGCGGTATCAATGAAATTGACTTCGTTACCGGTGGCGTAATCAAGCTGTTCGAAAGCTTCGTCCTGCGTATTCTGCTGGCCCCAGGTCATGGTGCCAAGACAAATCACACTGACATTGATGTCAGTTCGTCCCAATCGACGATATTCCATAGATCAATCCCCTTTTGCGCCCTGATTGGGCGCACTTTATTTTCAATGGTATGAATATATCCCGGTCGCGGAGTGATGAAAGCTTTTAGCGCAAATTTTCTTGCAACATCATGGAATTGCAATGAAATTTCGACGCATCAGAGCCTAGACAAACAGGGTCAGAACCCCGGTATAGCTGTAATAGCGATCATTGCAGACCTCGCCACTGCCGTAAAACCCGGTGAGCGGCAGATCACCGATTTCATCGCGGATGATCATCATTTCGCGGCTTTCGGTGCCAAACAGATGCGGCCCGCGCGCCACACAGCTGCAATACAGCGCGCCGCGCGGTTTGCCCGGCAGGCGTTTTTGCAAATCAGCCAGCATGCGGCGCAGATCCTGTTCGGCGGCAACACCGTCGCGCCGGACAAAACGGATGGTATCGCCCACCTGAACATCGCCACTGATTGCCATCAGGTTGTTGTGCGGATCGACCCCCATCAGGTTACGGACAACAAAATCGCCGGTATCCGACCCCGGCACCATCAGGGCGACGTGATAGCGGCCCGAGGCGATGGAATGCTCGTTACCGTCGGCTTCCATTTCGGATTTGAAGACTTCGAGTGCCGGACGGTCATCAAGGGTCGAGATGATGCCATCGCGTCCCTCGGTCACGCGATGAACCGGCCCGACCGGCGTGCAGGCCTGACTGATGCCGACCTGCACCATTGTTTTGCCGGCAAACAGGACACCCGACAGACCACCATTGACGATCTTGTCGGCAATTTGCGGAACACCACGATCACCCGATGCAATACCACCCACCAGATAAGTTGATCCCATGCGTGCCAGTTCGGAAAGTATTCCGAGACTTTCCGGGGCCGCCGGATCGCCATGGACAAGGCCAAAGATCGGTTGCAGGCGATCAATCGCGGCTTGCAATTCCGGCGCGTCAAGATCGGCATCGGTTTTAAGCGGTTCGAAAATATGAAAATCGTCCGGGTTAATCGGGGCGACCATCACGGATGCCGCCGGAACCCCGAAATAGGCCCGGCCTGATCCGCAGACACCAATCCCGACGGTGCCGACCCAGTGTTCAAGCGACAGGCGGGACCGCAGGAAAGTCAGGATGCTGCCAAGATCGGTGGCCAGTGCCTCGGACACATATAAAAAAGCCAGTGCCTGTTGCGGCAATGGCTGTGTTTGCAATTGATCGGCCAGTTCGGTGGCGACTGCTGCCCAATTTTCCCCGCTGGCATGTGCCGCATGAAATTCAGCCGTCATGCATTCTCCCGCTTTTTGAAAACCTGCCTGATGATGTGGCGGTCGGTTTTATGACCTGATGATTATCTAAGCATTCCGGTGTGTCATGCACAATGGCGGGTACAAAGATTTCATTCCCGCTTTGGTAAAGTCTGTAGCCCGTCAGGCAATATGTCGGCGCAACAGGTCCATGGCGGCATTAAGCTGCGTCATGCGTTGATGCGATCCATAATTGCTGTCGGGGTGGTGAATGGCGGCCAGAACGCGATATTTGGCGCGGATCGACTTTATGTCGGGCCGGGCATTGGGGGCAAAACCCATGACATGCAGGGCTTCGTTAAAGGTCGTGACCCCGCGATCAAGTGGTTCGAACGCCAGATTGTCGACGATGGCGCGCAGACGTTCGAGTTCCTCGCGCGATTGCAGAAGTTCGACCGGTGGCTCGTGCTGCCGTTTTTTCATCGCATGGGCTTCTTCAAGCGCCTTGCGTTCAGCGGCAAGGATATCGGCCTTTTCAACGCGCATCTTGACCTCGCCCCTGTCAAAATGCAGCGCCATATTGAGCGCCTTGCGCACCGCAATGATCGAATGCCCCGGCGGCAAACGCAATTGCAGCCTTGGTTTACGCCGCCATGGGCGGCCTTCGGCGGGGCCTGATTTCAAAACGATGGTTTCACGGTCACCGGGGGGCGGATCGCCCGGATCGTCATAATCGTCAATCGCGCCTTCGGGGACAATCAGCATGACGGAACGCGCCAGATCGGCGGCATTCACACCGCGCTTGGTCGCCAGCGCCAGAACGGCATCACGGAAAATCGATGAACACGGAATGGTATAGGATTGTTTGACGGATTGTGTTGCCATCGCCCCCTTATCGCCCCCTTATCATCACTGGCCTATTTTTATCTGTAAAATCAGCATGTTAGATCACGATTTCAGATAGTGCCATTCGTGAAACTGCCTGTTGAGGCAAAGTGTAGCGATCAGGGACTCGGGCTGCAACTGCGTTTGTAGGCAAAATTGAATCGCTTCCGATTCATTCACAGGCAAAATCGACGGTTTCCGCTTTGTATTTTGAAAAGATGATCCAATATAATACACTGATATTAAATAATATTTTCGATTTTGACAGAAATTCGCCTGTCGTATCTTTCGTGTTTCAACAGCAAAAATCCACGGCGACCGTCCGGGCACAAGATCGCGCGGAAATTCCCCGCTAATTCATTGTTATAAAATGATTATTTAGAATTTCCGGGAGTGCATTGCAGTTGCGTGGTCTTCCGGCATTTTCATCCAGACAGTGTGCCAGTCTGCTACGTCATGGTCACGCCAAAGAGTGTTACCTACAAATGCAGTTGCAAGTGGCAATTTTCGAAACATAACCGAAAGTAAATGGTGTGTTAATTTCACACCTGATCAGGTGTTTTGAGCGGTTTTTGCCCGTTTTCAGGTCCGTTTCGATGATTTTGAACCCTCGTCCGAAACACATTAAACAATTGATTTAATTTGATTAAATTGGAATTTCCAGTTTCTGCCCGATGGATCATGCTCATGGCGGCAGTATCGTTTCGGTTTGTTTCCTAATTCTATCTACGAATGTAGTTTTTCAGTCGGATTTCGACGAGATTGCTGTGCCTGCGGGGCGGTTTCACCCCCGCCCGGGCGCATTATGGCGTCATTTAACATATTGTTATTGAACATTTTTTTTTGGAAATACGCCAAAAACAACAAAGGCTGTGACGGGTGTCACAGCCTTTGGGTAACCCGATGATCAGAAAATCAGGAATCGGCTTCCAGCACGTTAATCACCTGGGGCAGGATGCGTTCAACGATCACCTTGACCCCGTCGGCATTGGGGTGAATGCCGTCATCCTGATTAAGGCTGGAATCGGCGGCAACCCCATCAAGGAAGAAGGGATAGAAGGCGAGCTGATATTCTGCCGCCAGTTCGGGGTAGATTTCATTGAATTCAGCCCCATATTCCTTGCCCATATTGGGCGGTGCCATCATTCCGGCCAGCAGAACGGCAACATCGCGATCGCGCAGCTTGCCGATAATGGCATCAAGGTTTTCGCGGGTCTGGGACGGTTCAACCCCGCGCAGCGCGTCATTGGCACCCAGTTCAAGCAAGACCATATCGGGATCATCGACCAGCGCCCATTCAAGCCGCGAAAGACCCGCAGCCGTCGTATCGCCGGAAACCGAGCTGTTAACGACCTTGACGTTATGGCCAGCATCGCGAAGGGCAGCTTCAAGCCTAGGGGCAAAGCCATCCTCGTGCGAGAGGCCGTAACCCGCCATCAGGCTGTCGCCATAAAGCATCAGGGTTTGCGGGGCATTGTCCGCAGCACTGTTTGCCGCATTGTCAGCAGCCTGGGCATCATGGATGCCAAACAGGCTCATCGCGCCGATCAGAATGCCAAAGGCCAACCCAACTGGCCGGAACAGATGCCGTGAAAGACGCCCAAACAGACCGGGCTTTTCCGGGGAAGTGAACTGGTTAACAGCCGGATCTTGCCCGAACAGCGTATATGCCACAAATCTCACCTTATGTTTTGTCATCTTGCACAATCGGTTACCCCTTGGTTACCTGTTGGTCACCCATTGGTTACCTTGAGATAAACAAGTTTGAACTCAACTTTGAACTCAACTTTGAACTGGCAACACTAAATTCCGTACAGTTATTTAACCCGTTTGCCTAACCTTGCAATGCCTTAGCCCGATTGGATCTGTAATGAGTGTTACCGAAACTGCCACTATCGCGGATAAAACCACGGCCACGACCGAGGCCGGGCGTCAGCGTACCGTCGATGTTTCCGGGCTTAAGCTGAGCCTTAAGGGACCGGCGGGGATTGTTGATATCCTCAAAGGGGTCGATATCCAGATTGATGCCGGCGAACGTGTCAGCCTTGTCGGGCCGTCCGGATCGGGCAAAACGTCGCTTTTGATGGTTATTGCCGGGCTGGAGCAGGCGCAGGAAGGCACGATCAATATCTGTGGCGAGGATTTGCGCAAGCTTGATGAAGATGGTCTGGCCCTTTATCGCCGCCACCATGTCGGCATCGTTTTTCAGGACTTCCACCTTGTGCCGACCATGACCGCCCTTGAAAACGTCGCCCTTCCGATGGAGTTCGCAGGACGCAAGGATGCGTTTGAACGCGCCGAGGCGGAGCTTAAGGCCGTCGGGCTTGGTCATCGCATCGGGCATTATCCGGGGCAGTTGAGCGGCGGGGAACAGCAGCGCGTGGCACTCGCACGTGCGCTTGCGACCGATCCGGAACTGCTTCTGGCGGACGAGCCGACCGGCAACCTTGACGGGGCCACGGGCGAAACGATTATCGAATTGCTGTTTGATCTGGCGAAACGCAAGGGTTCGACATTGCTTCTGATTACGCATGATCCGGGGCTGGCATCGCGGTGCGACCGGTCGATCATGCTGCGCGACGGGGAAATCGTTACGCAACAGGATGCCGACATATGAGCCGTATTTCCCAATCCACCAACGGGGCGGAAAAGCTGTGGTCGATTGCCTGGCGGGTCTGCCGACGGGAATTGCGCGGCGGGTTTTCCGGCTTTCGCATTTTTCTGGCCTGTCTGGCACTTGGCGTTGGTTCAATCGCCGCAGTCGGAAACGTTTCGGAATCCGTTTTAAATGCGCTTGAGCGCGATGGCCGTGCGCTTCTGGGCGGGGATGTCGAGCTTCGCCTTGTGCATATGCCCGCAAGCGAGGAACAGCAGACCTGGCTTTCGGAAAACACCGAACGCATGGGCGAACTTGCGACCATGCGTGCCACCGCCTATGGCCCGGAGCAGCGCAGGCTGGTCGAGCTTAAGGCGGTTGACGATGTCTATCCGCTGTTTGGCGAGATGGAGCTTGCCGACGGTATCCCGTTTGACGGTACCCTTTCTAAAAAGGACGATGTCTGGGGCGGTGTTGCCGAGGCCGGGCTTCTGGAACGCCTGCAAATCAATGTTGGTGACACGGTTCGCCTTGGCGATATCAATATTCAGGTGCGCGGCGTGATCGCGACCGAACCCGACAAGGCTGTCGGCTTTTTCAATTTCGGCCCGCGTTTGATGGTGTCGATGGATGCCCTTGTCGATACCGGACTGGTGCAGCCCGGCAGCCTGATCAATTATTATTACGCTTTGGATTTGAATGATGCGGAAACGCCAAAGGTATTTCGAGACCGGCTTGATGCGCAGTTCGAGGATGCCGGATGGCGCGTGCGCGATGTATCGGATGCCAATCCGGGCCTGCGGCGGTTTATTGAACGGCTGACGCTGTTTCTGACACTTGTCGGATTGTCGGCCCTGCTGGTTGGCGGGATTGGTGTTGCCAATGCGGTGCGCAGCCATATCGAAAGCAAAACGTCCGTTATCGCGACGCTTAAATCCATCGGGGCATCGCATGGCTTGGTGTTGCGGATTTACTTCCTGCAAATCCTGATGCTGTCGCTTGTCGGGATTGGTATCGGGCTTCTGATCGGGGCGGTAACACCGGCGATCATTGCACCGCTTCTGGCGGGGCGTTTGCCGATTGATGTGACACTGGGCCCGGCATTGCCGTCGCTTCTGATTGCGACGGCGTTTGGTATTTTGACCACACTGGTCTTTGCCATGCCGTCGCTTTTACGCGCACGTGAAATTCCGGCAGCGCGGCTTTTCCGGGCCAGTGCGGGATTGATGAATGGCAGTGCGTTAAGTAAACGCGATCTGCCCTATGTCGGTATTCCGCTTGTCCTGTTGCTTTTGCTGACCGTGTTTACCGCGACGGATCGCGAGATTGCGATTGGCTTTATCGCCGGGTCGCTTCTGGCGATTGCGGTTTTTGCCGCGGCGGGCAAGGCAATTGTATCGCTTTCAAAACGGATGACGGGCGGGCGCAATGCCTTTAGCCGTCTGGCATTGGCGAACCTGCACCGGCCGGGTGCGAGCACGGTGCCGGTTGCGCTGTCGCTTGGGCTTGGTCTGACGCTTCTGGTGACGATTTCGGGGATCGAGGGCAACCTGGATCACGAGATCAACGAGAATTTGCCGGACTCTGCCCCGGCTTTCTTCTTCCTTGATATCCAGCCGGATCAGATGGATCAGTTCAAGGCGCAGCTTCTTGAAAAAGATAACGTTTCGGATATCGAACAAACACCGATGCTGCGTGGGCGCGTAGTTGCGATTGACGGGGTGGATGCCAATGATGTTGGTCCGGGGGATGATCGCTGGTTCCTGCGCGGTGACCGTGGCCTGACCTTTGCGGCAAGCCCGCCGCCGGAAACCCAGATCGTGCGCGGTGAATGGTGGCCAGCCGATTATGACGATGCCGCCAAGCCGCTTGTTTCCATCTCGCGCGATATTGGCGAGGCATTTTCTTTGGAACCCGGCGATACATTGACGGTCAATGTGCTGGGCCGGGATATCACCGCCGAGATTGCCAACTGGCGCGAAATCGAATGGCAAAGCCTTCGGATGAATTTCGCCATGGTGTTTTCGCCGGGCCTGATCGACAAGGCACCCTATAGCCTGATTGCGACCGCGCATATGCCGCGCGAAATGGAAGAACCGGTTGATCGCATGATCGGCATTGATTTCCCCAATGTGTCGGCGATCCGGGTGCGCGAGGCGCTTGAAGCCGCCAATGCCATTCTGGCCGGGATCGGAACGGCGCTTAACGCGACCAGTTCAATTGCGATTGTCGCCGG
>CAMPHD010000114.1 GCA_946885765.1 uncultured Thalassospira sp. | reverse complement strand
GTATTCAGGTCATAGTCAAGTTTGACCAGCGTATCGAGTATCTCGCTTTCATTGAAAAAGCGTGACCGGCGCGGCTGCATCGCCAGCGGAAGGGCTTCCCACATGGTGCCGACAACCAGCGTATCCTGTTCGGTTGCCGCTGCTTTCTGTGGTGTGGTTGCGATGGCACCGATTGCCAGTGTTGCAAAGGCAAAAGTGCAAAGGGTCTTCCTGAATATCGTCATAATGATCCTTCTAGTGAAGATAGTTGATCTGACTGAGCCGGAAACGATCGCCAAGCGCGTCTCCAAGCAGGTTTACGGCAACGACAAACCCGGCAATGGTCAGGCCAGGCGCCAGAACCAGCCGCGGGTAATCGCGAAGATAGTTGCGGGATTCAGCAATCATCAGGCCCCATTCCGGTGTCCCCGGTTCAACACCAAGTCCAAGGAAACTGAGCCCGGCAAAGGACAGGATCACCCACGACATGGAATAGGCGCCAAGCGTCAGAAGTGGCCCGACGATATTGGGAAGGATATGGCGTCTTGCGATCCGGTGGCGCGGTGCGCCAAGTGCCTCGGCTGCCATGACATAGGGCTTGGCCCGCTCGACAATCACCGCATTGCGAACGATCCGGGCATAGTCGGTCCAGTGAATGGCGATCAGGGCGATGATAACGGCGTTAAGTCCAAGCCCCAGCACCCCGGCAATGATCATGCTGATTGCCAATGCCGGAAAAACCGAAATGCCCTCGCAGAACCGCATCAGGATGCGGTCCGGTGTCCCACCGATCATTGCCGCAACCGTGCCAAGCAGACTGCCAAACAGTGATGAGGCTATCACCACGACAATCGCCGATGCGGTGGTAAGCCGTGCGCCATGAAGCAATCGTGAAAACACGCAGCGCCCCATCGCATCCGTGCCCAGCGGATAATCCAGACTTGGCGGCTTCAACCGAAACAGGAATTGGGTCTGATAGGGATCGTGCGGCGCAAAGAACGGCAGGATCAGGATCGCCACCATCACCGATACGACGATGGCTGCATACAGATTGCCATTCCGGCCAAGAAGGGCGGCCAGCTTTTCGTGGGCGATGAATTTGGGAACAAAGGATCGCGCCAGCATCTAGACGATCTCGCGCGTGCGGGGATCGTAAATCGATATGGTGATATCGACGATCAGGTTGACCAGAATATAGGATGCGGCAATCAGAAGGAAACAGGCCTGTATCGCCGGATAATCACGATTAAGCAGCGATTCCACCAGATAGCGCCCGATCCCCGGCCATGCAAACAGCGTTTCGACGATGATCATGCCGTCAAAAATTCGGGCAAACTGCAGCCCGGAAAATGTCAGAAGACCCGGCACGATATTGGGAATGGCATGATGCAGAACCACACGCCGCCGTCGCCCGCCCTTGGCGCGTGCGGTGCGGATATAGGGTTTTGATAATTCTTCCAGAAGACTGCTGCGCACGAACCGCGACAGAACGCCGGTGATGGATGTCGCAATCACTAGGGTCGGCAAAACCGCGTGCGCCCATGTGCCATGCCCGCCGGTCGGCAACCAGCCAAGTGCAAGCGAAAACAGCAGGGCAAGCAACAGCGAGTACCAGAAATTCGGGATCGACATGCCGATTACGCTGATCACCCCCGCGATACGATCAATTTTGCTGCCGGGATAAACTGCACACACAATGCCAAGAGGCACGGCCAGCAAAAGCGCAACACCAAGCGCACAGACCGCAAGGATCAGTGATTGTTGGATACGCAAAAAAATGTCGTCAATAATTGGTTCGCGCGTGACAAGCGAAAGTCCAAGATCTCCTTGCATCAATCCGCCAAGCCAGCGGAGATATTGCATCGGCAATGGATCGTTGAGGCCATGGTCATTGGCAAATCGGGCAACCTGATTGGCATCGGGCAGGGTGCCGTCCATCTGCGCCATCAACAGGACTTCGGCAAAATCACCCGGCATCAGCCGAAGCAGGGTAAAGCCCGCAACCGAAACGGCAAGCAGCAAAACAAGGGCATGTGTGATGCGGGCGGTCAGGCGGGACGCCATCGGTCAGGTTCCCATCTTGCGTAATCAAACAGCAATGCGAATGCATCTCAGATTGCTGGCGCAAGTAATATGCAATTGCGTCAATATGGTGCAACTGATTTCCATTCTTATTTGGGGAAATCGTACCAAATGAAATTGTATCCCGTGGTTATGTACAATCTGGGGATGTGTTTGGGGGCAGGCCGCATTTTCAGGTGGACTATACCGATGCTTGATGCATCTTCAGGTTATCCGGGGCGAGCCCGATCCGATGCCGAGCCTGCGACAGGGATCTGGAATCTTCAAACCGGATCACCAAAGCGCAATAAAGCTGGTCAGGCATTGGCAAGGTCTTCGGGGGTGTAATCCATTTCATGCAGGATCTCGCCGGTTTCATGGTCGACGGCCTGTAATGTCACGCCATATCCCCACAGTTGCCCGATATAGCCCAGTGTCATTTCTGCTTCGGACTTTTCAAGTCGGATGCCGTCATGTTCGGTATGCTGGATATAAAGCTGACGGTTGCCACGAATATCAACATCAACCATCTGCATGTCCGGTTCGCGGACCGAAATATCATGCATACGCGCCAACGCGCGGCGCACCTTGCGATATCCGTTATCGTCATGGATGGCGGCAACTTCCAGATGCGGGCTGGAACTCAGATCGTCGATCAGGAACATCCGCATGTCGCGCATCAGTTTGGGTGACAGGAATTGCAGGATGAAGCTTTCATCGCGGTAATGCGCCCATGCCTCTTTCAGCGTTTCAACCGGCTCATTATTGCCCGCAATATCGGGGAACCATTTGCGGTCTTCCTCGGTCGGGTCAACACAGATGCGGTGAATATCCTGCATCATGGCAAAGCCAAGCGCATAGGGGTTAAACCCGGAATAGCGCGGATCATCATATTCAGCCTGAAACACGACGCGCGAATGGTAATCGATGAATTCCATCATCGCACCTTCGGAAATCAGGCCCTTGTCATACAGGCTGTTCATGATCGCGTAATGAACATAGCACGCGCAGCCTTCATTCATCATCTTGGTCTGTTTCTGCGGATAGAAATACTGCCCGATATTGCGCACGATCCGCAAAATCTCGCGTTCCCACAACTGCATGGACGGGGCATTTTTCTCCAGGAAATAAAGCAGGTTTTCTTCCGGCAGGCCAAACTGCGCCCGGCGTTCTTCCATCCGCATTTTCCGGCGCATTTCATCAAGGTCTTCGTCGTCCTTTTCGGCCTGGGGCAGGGTGCGCCACAGATCGTTATAGGTCTCGTCCTCGTATTTCGCGCGTTCGCGTTCGCGTTCAAGTTCCTCGGCCAGATTGGGTTTTTCCGGGTGTGAATACCGGTTTACCCCCTGTTCCATCAGGGCATGTGCCGCATCCAGAACCCGTTCGACCGCATCAAAGCCGTGCCTGTCCTCGCACTTGGCGATATAGCGTTTGGCAAATTGCAGATAATCGAGAATGCCTTCGGCATCGGTCCATTGCTTGAACAGGTAATTGTTCTTGAAAAAATGGTTATGGCCAAATGCCGCATGGGCAATCACCAAGGCCTGCATGACGATGGTGTTTTCTTCCATCACATAGGAAATACAGGGGTTGGAATTGATCACGATCTCATAGGCAAGGCCCTGATATCCCTTGCGATACATCACGTCATCGCGCACGAACCGTTTGCCGAACGACCAGTGATGATACATCAATGGCATGCCGATCGATGAATAGGCGTCCAGCATCTGCTCGGACGTGATCACCTCGACCTGATTGGGATAGACATCAAGTTTCAATTCATTGATCGCAATATCCTCAATCGCGTCATAGGTGGCTTTCAGGGTGTTGAAATCCCAATCCGCACCGGAAAACAGAAGTCCGGGCACGCTATCGGATGCGGCGGTTTTTTCCATGTCCGCTTTGGTCGTGCGTTTCTCGGTCATCCTTTGACCCCGCTTAGTTTTTCTGCACGGTTCTTGGCAAACAGTTCCCGGAATACCGGGAAGATATCGGCGGCTTTGGTTACCCGTTTAAGGGCAAATCGCGCATTGGTGCGTGCAACCGGGGCATAGGCCTTCCAAAGGGCGGTTTCCCCTTCGGCGGACGAGAAAATCTCGGCCTCGCGCTCGTCGGTGATTTCGATATAGGCGTAATACTGGCATTTCGGCAAAAGGTCCTCGGCCAGCAAGGCGGTGCATTTCGCCCCGTCATTGGAATAGTTGTCACCATCCGATGCCTGTGCGGCATAGATGTTCCACTGATCGGTCGGGTAACGATCCTTCAGAACACGTTTCATTTCCTCTAACGCGGTGGAAACGATGGTGCCGCCGGTTTCACGCGAATAGAAAAACGTTTCCTCGTCCACTTCGGCGGCGCGCGATGTATGGCGGATGAACACCACATCGACATGCTCGTATCTGCGGTGCAAAAACAGATGCAGCAGCATGAAAAACCGTTTGGCCAGTTCTTTCATCTGTTCGGACATCGACCCCGATACATCCATTAGGCAGAACATCACGGCCTGCGTATTGGGATCGGGAATTTGCTGGAACTGGTTGAACCGTGTGTCGATAGGGTCGATGAAGGGGATGGCCTTCATGCGGCGCTTGGCTTCTTCAAGCTCTGCCAGCAGCATGTGAAGCGTATCTTCATCGGCCTTGGTCAGTTTGCCGGACGGTCGTTTTTCCGCCTTGGCCTGAAGGGCGGCGATCCTTTCTTCAAGGTCGCGGACCTGTGCTGTTTTCGGCCGTCTTAAGCCGATCCGGCGCGCCAGCGAATTGCGCATTGTGCGCACAAGGCTCAGGTTCGATGGCGTGCCCTCGACCGAAAAACCGGCCCGCGCCGTACGAAAGGCTGTGGTCTGTTTCAGGCTTTTTTTCAAAAGGTCGGGCAATTCAAGATCCTCGAAAAAGATATCAAGGAACTCGTCACGGGTCAGGGTGAACTGAAACTCGTCTTCGCCGTCCCCATCGGGGCTGGCTTGTGATCCACCGGCACCGCCATCACCACCCTGCGGTCGCGCAATCCGGTCGCCGGGGACAAATTTTTTATTGCCGGGCAGGACATAATTGCGATCCCCGCCGCGCCGTGCATGATGAAAGCCCGGCTCATGCAGCGTCTTGCCCGGAATTGTGATCTGATCGCCGTTGCTGACATCGGTAATGCCACGTGTGCGGATGGTGTCTTCGACTGCTTTTTTGATTTGCGCTTTGGCGCGTCGCATAAAGCGCTGCCGATTGCCAAGGCTTTTGCCCTTCGGGTTCTTGCGGCGGTCGACGATATAAAGCATGGGCAATCACATCCTTGCTTGCGTACCTGTCGTTTCGAGAACCCCGGTCGACGGCTCGTTGGAAAACCGTCGACCGGGAACTCGGTGCACCGGGCGGACAAGGGGACAAACCGCCCGGTGCGGGTCGGCAAAGCCGCAGCTTGGGCTTAACCGGCCTTGTTCACACGCATGTACCATTCGACCAGGCGGCGGGTCTGGCGCTCTGTATAGTCACGATCGATCATGCGTTTGACGAACTCGTTATGCTTCTTCTCGGTGTCGCTGTCTTTTTTCGACCCGAACGAAATCACCGGCAGCAGGTCTTCGACCTGGCTGAACATGCGTTTCTCAATGACTTCGCGCAGCTTTTCATAAGACGTCCATGCCGGGTTCTTGCCCTTGTTATTGGCACGCGCACGCAGGGCAAACTTGACGACCTCGTTGCGGAAGTCCTTCGGATTGGCGATGCCCGCCGGTTTTTCGATCTTGGAAAGTTCCTGATCGATGATCTTGCGATCCAGCAACTGACCGGTATCTGGATCCTTGAAGTCCTGATCCTCGATCCATGCATCAGCATAGGCGACATAACGGTCAAACAGGTTCTGGCCGTAATCGGAATAACTTTCGAGATAGGCCTTCTGGATTTCCGCCCCGATGAACTCCGCATAGCGCGGGGCCAGTTCGGATTTGATGAAATCCATATAATCCTTCTCGCGTTCCTCTGGATATTGTTCGCGCCGGATCGCCTGTTCCAGCACATACATAAGATGGACCGGGTCGGCCGCAACCTCGTGGGTGTCGTGGTTAAACGTTTCCGAAAGCACCTTGAAGGCAAATCGTGTCGAAATGCCGTCCATACCTTCGTCGACACTCGCGGTATCACGATATTCCTGCATCGATTTGGCTTTGGGGTCGACATCCTTCAATGTTTCGCCGTCATAGACGCGCATCTTGGAATACAGGTTTGAATTCTCGTGTTCCTGCAAACGCGACAGAACCGAAAACTGTGCCAGCATCTTAAGCGTACCGGGCGCACATGCCCCCTGTTCCAGTTCGGACCCCTGCAACAGCTTGTCGTAAATCTGGGTTTCCTCTGTCACCCGCAAGCAATAGGGGACCTTGATCACGCTGATACGGTCAATAAAGGCTTCGTTATTTTTGTTGGCCTTGAAGGTTTGCCACTCGGCCTCGTTCGAATGCGCCAGAATAAGGCCCTGGAACGGGATCGCACCAAGGTTTTCGGTGCCGATATAGTTGCTTTCCTGTGTCGCCGTCAGCAACGGGTGCAGCATCTTGATCGGGGCCTTGAACATCTCGACAAATTCAAGAAGTCCCTGATTGGCGCGGTTAAGCCCGCCGGAATAGCTATACGCATCCGGGTCGTTCTGGCTGTAATATTCAAGTTTGCGGATATCGACCTTGCCGACCAGCGACGAAATATCCTGATTGTTTTCATCGCCCGGTTCGGTTTTGGCGATGGCAATCTGACGCAGGCGCGACGGGATCAGTTTAACGACCGAGAATTTGGAAAGATCGCCGTTAAATTCATCAAGCCGTTTCACCGCCCAGGGCGACATAAGCCCGGTCAGACGGCGTTTGGGAATGCCGTATTTGTCTTCGATTGCATCGCCCATCTTGGCCGGATTAAACAGGCCAAGCGGGCTTTCGAAAACCGGGCTGATCTGATCGCCTGCCTTGAGGACATAGATCGGCTCGACCTCCATCAGTTCCTTCAACCGTTCGGCAAGCGAACTTTTACCGCCACCAACCGGCCCCAGCAGATAAAGAACCTGTTTGCGTTCTTCCAGTCCCTGAGCTGCGTATTTGAAGAAACCGACGATGCGCTCGATGGTTTCTTCCATGCCAAAGAAATCCTCGAAGGCGGGATATCGTTTGATGGTGCGGTTCAGGAAAACTCGGCCGAGACGGGAATCGGTCGAGGTGTCGATCATTTCGGGTTCGCCGATTGCCTTGATCATCCGCTCGGCTGCGGATGCGTAGGCCGATGGATCATCGCGACATAGATTAAGGTAATCCCGGATGGTTAGTTCGGTTTCGCGTTTTCCGTCATAGCCTTCCGCATACAGCTCGAAGATGTCCTTGTCTTCAGCCATGGCGCGGTCTCCTTTCCAACGTTATCGCACTTCTGTCAGATGTCGTTTCCTGTGTTCTTTTGATCTTGGGGCTTAACCGTCCTGATGGGGGCGGTGGGCCCGATCCTGTTGCAAGGCGGCAGCGGATTTTGCTGCGCTGCGGTGGCACTGAAAGTAGCCGCCGTTCATTCTGTCTGCACCCGAAATAAACATCTCGTTTAGTCGGGCGGTGAGTAAATAAACTAATGAATTTTATTTAAGGTTCGTTTAAAGGTCTGCCAGATATTGGCAAAGAAAACGGCTTTGATAACTTTTTAGAATGGCTTGCAATATTTGCAACCGGTGATGGAAAGTTTGCGGCTCCGGCACGCGGCAGCCCAAAGTCACTTTTTGTTGCGGGCAGACATTACCGGTGAATACACCCGGATAGGGTCTGCCCCTGTAACCTTGTCCTTTTGACGTGGGGCTTCCGGTTTCATTCCGCAATGCCCAACTTCCGATAATTGTTGGTAAAAACGCATGCGAAACGATCAATTCAAAGTGACCGGACCCGACATCGGGAATAGCTTGGCTGGCCGACGAAAACATCCGCCGCACCCGTTTTGCAATTGCACAGTCAGGCTGCAAAATTATATCAGTCCAGTATCGTCCACTGTGCGCCAAACCTGCCCCGAAGGGAAGTAACGAATGACCGATGGTAGTGTGACTTTCGTCGAAAGTGGTGAACTTGATCACCTGATCGCACAGGGCAATGTGACCCTGATTGATGTCCGCGAACCCGACGAATTCAAGTCCGGCCATATCAGCGGGGCGATCAATATGCCGACCTCGAATTTCGATATTCCGGCACTTGTCGACCTTGCCGACGATACAGAGACGGATCTGGTCTTCATTTGTGCCGTCGGACAACGATCTTTCGGCGCCGCCAACGCCGTTCTGCCGCACCTTGACTGCAAGGTGATGAACCTCAAAGGCGGCCTGCAAAGCTGGACGCGTGACGGGTTTGGCTTAGCTCAAGGCTAACAAGCACGTCACGTCCTTCCATCTCTATCTACTCCTGTCTCCGCCACCCAGCGCAAAGGCGGCTTGGTAGTGCAAGCCGATACCCGCAGACCCTCTCCTCTCCTCTCCTCGTCCCTTTCTCCGCTCCGCTCCGTGCGTGCGCCGTCCCTCCTTGCTGTGACTGCGTCAGTCGGAGTTCCCCGCTGTGCACGCAGGGCGGCGCTGCCCACACTGAGCTGAAACGCAAACGGGAAACCACACACAGCGGAGAGCAACACACACACAGCACAGGGGAAGGA
>CAMPHD010000113.1 GCA_946885765.1 uncultured Thalassospira sp. | reverse complement strand
TGCCGGGCGACAACGTCCAGATGACCGCAACCCTCATTGCACCGATCGCAATGGACGAAGGTCTGCGTTTCGCAATCCGTGAAGGCGGTCGTACCGTCGGCGCCGGTGTTGTTGCGAAAATCATCGAATAATTTTTGAAGATTTGCACCATTGGGTGCTTGATCTTTGATGTGCGGGCGGATATAAGCCGCCCGCACACCCTGCCGCCCGGGCGGGGTTGCGTCGGAAAGACCTGAAGAAATTCAACTTTCTGATTACCTTGTAGGAGTGTAGCTCAGTTGGTAGAGCATCGGTCTCCAAAACCGAGGGCCGTGGGTTCGAGTCCCTCCGCTCCTGCCATTTACCCGGGTCCTGGAATTGAATTTTTGAAAGCGGTGTAACCCCGACAATGGCTAAAACGTCGCCGGCACAATTCGTACAGCAGGTTCGCACCGAGGCCAAAAAGGTCTCCTGGCCGACCCGCAAGGAAACGATCGTTTCGACCATCATGGTTTTCGTCATGGTGGCTTTGGCGTCTGTTTTCTTTTTTGTTGTCGATCAGCTTCTCGCCTGGGGCGTTCAGTTGATCTTTGGTGTCGGGGGCTAAGTCATGGCGCATCGCTGGTACGTTTTGCACGTCCATTCGGGTTTTGAGAAAAAAGTCGCCCAGTCGATCCGTGAGCAGTCCATCAAGAAAGGTCTTGAGGGCGAAATCAAAGAGGTCCTGGTTCCGACGGAAGAAACTGTCGAGGTTCGTCGCGGTGCGAAGGTCAATGCCGAGCGGAAGTTTTTCCCCGGCTACGTGCTGCTGAATATGGACCTGACGGATGAAAGCTGGCATCTGGTCAAGAACACCGCCAAGGTCACCGATTTCCTTGGCAGCCGTGGCAAGCCGATGCCGATTTCCGAAAAGGAAGCCCAGCACATCCTGCATCAGGTGCAGGAAGGTGTCGAGCGTCCGAAGCCGACCATTTCGTTCGAGGTTGGCGAGGAAGTCCGTGTTTCCGACGGTCCGTTTGCATCGTTTAACGGTGTCGTCGAAGGGGTTGATGAAGAACGTTCGCGCCTTAAGGTGTCGGTCTCGATCTTCGGTCGTTCAACCCCGGTCGAACTGGAATATACCCAGGTCGAAAAGCTCTGACGAGCTGATGCAAGTGAAGTTTCTGTTTGCGTGATGCAGGCAGTTTTTAAAGCGCGGGAGGTCAGCCATGACCGTACCGCGCGCTTCTGTAATGAGGTACTCTAATGGCGAAGAAAATCGACGGCTATATCAAGCTGCAGATTCCCGCCGGCAAAGCCAACCCGTCGCCGCCCGTCGGCCCGGCTCTTGGTCAGCGCGGCGTGAATATCATGGAATTCTGCAAGGCGTTCAACGCAGCGACCCAGCAGATGGAACCAGGTATGCCGATTCCGGTCGTCATCACCGTTTATTCCGACCGTTCTTTCAGCTTTGTCACCAAAACCCCGCCGGCATCCTACTTCCTGCGTAAAGCAGCTGGTATTGCCAAGGGTTCAGGCACGACCGGCAAAGGTTATGTCGGCAAAGTGACCAAAGCACAGGTCAAAGAAATCGCAGAAGCCAAAATGGCTGACCTCAACGCGTTTGACGTTGAAGGCGCGATGTCGATGATCGAAGGTTCTGCCCGTGCTATGGGCCTCGAGGTTGTGGAGTAAGACGATGGCCAAGACTGGTAAGCGCCTTGCCCAGGCTTATGAGGGCATTGATCGTAACACCCAGTACGAACTGACCGCAGCGGTCAAGCTCGTCAAGGATGGTGCAAAAGCGAAATTCGACGAAACCGTCGAAATCGCGATGAACCTTGGTGTTGACCCGCGTCATGCAGACCAGATGGTCCGTGGTGTTGTTTCGCTTCCGCATGGTACCGGTAAAACCATGCGCGTCGCGGTCTTCGCAAAAGACGCCAAAGCAGAAGAAGCCCAGAAAGCTGGTGCGGACGCTGTTGGCGCCGATGACCTGATGGAAGCAATGCAGAAAGGCGATCTGAACTATGATCGCGTTATTGCAACCCCGGACATGATGGCTGTTGTCGGTCGTCTCGGTAAGGTTCTGGGCCCGCGCGGCCTGATGCCGAACCCGAAACTCGGCACCGTGACCATGGATGTTGCCCAGGCTGTTTCCGATGCCAAAGCTGGCCAGGTTCAGTTCCGCGCTGAAAAGAATGGTATTGTCCATGCCGGTATCGGCAAGGCGTCCTTCAGCGAAGAACAGCTTGTTGAAAATGCCAAGGCATTCGTTTCTGCGATCGTTAAAGCAAAACCGACGGGCGCAAAAGGTGTATACCTGCAGCGCGCCGCCATCAGCTCGACCATGGGCGCTGGCGTGAAACTGTCGATTGCGGACATCGCGTCGAAGTAATTCAAGAATTCTGACCGGTCGCATGCGGCCGGTCAGGACCGGAGAGGATCGCAAGGTCCTCTCTACCTGTCTGTCCCAGACTGCAGGTGAGCGGCATCCGCCGTTCTTAATCCCCTGCATAGGCAGAGGTTCCGGTTTTTAGTTTTCCCCGGTCACGGGGCATCACAAAAGGCTTGGACATCTGGCAAAACGGACGGGCGTCACAGACCGGTTCGAAAGGACTGGTCACGTCTGTGAACCCCCCATGGGGTTCAGGGCAATAAGCAATGTCGGAGACTTAAAGTGAACCGCGATGATAAAACACAGTTCGTAGCAGACATGCGCGAAGTGTTCGAAGGTGCGGAAGGCGTGATCGTTACCCAGTACAAAGGGTTGACGGTTGCGGAAATCACCGCTCTTCGTGCGCAGATGCGTGATGCTGGTGCGGGCTTCAAGGTCACCAAAAACCGGCTTACGCGACTTGCTCTGGAAGGCACCAAATTTGCCGGTCTTGCAGACCACTTCACCGGCCCGACCGCGATCGCCTATTCGGCGGATCCTGCGTCGGCTGCGAAAGTGGCCTCAACGTTCGCAAAAGCCAATGACAAGCTTGTTCTTGTTGCTGGCGCCATCGGTGAACAGATTCTGGACGAACAGGGCGTCAAAGCTCTGGCAGAACTGCCGTCGCTGGACGAACTGCGTGCGAAACTGGTGGGTATGATCCAGACCCCGGCACAGCGTATCGCTACGCTGACCTCCAAGCCGGCGGCCCAGATTGCCCAGGTGCTGAAGGCATACGCCGACAAAGGCGAAGCCGCGTAACCCAATTTACCAACTTATCCAAGTTCAAGCCTAGGAGTTTATACAAATGGCCGATCTTAAGGCACTCGTTGAAGAGCTTTCGAAGCTCACCGTTATCGAAGCTGCAGAGCTTTCCAAACTTCTCGAAGAAGAGTGGGGCGTTTCCGCCGCTGCTCCGGTTGCTGTTGCTGCTGCTGGTGGCGCTGCTGCCGGTGGTGCTGCTGCTGAAGAAAAAACCGAATTCGACGTTATCCTGGCTTCTGCTGGTGACAAGAAAATCAACGTCATCAAAGAAGTTCGCGCAATCACCGGTCTTGGCCTGAAAGAAGCCAAAGACCTGGTCGAAGGCGCACCGAAAGCTGTTAAAGAAGGCGCGTCGAAAGACGAAGCCGAAGCGATCAAGAAGCAGCTTGAAGAAGCTGGCGCAACCGTCGAACTCAAGTAATCGACGGCTTCTTGCCAAGGTTTGGGTCGGCGGCCTTCGGGTCGCCGACCTATCCGTCTCTACGGTGCGGGCAATGGGTGTCCGGTCTGTCGGGATGCGAAAAGGAAATTTACGGTTGACGCTGCCAAAGGTAATCGTACATAACGTAAGGCCGTTTAGGTCAGAGGTTATCTTTGACGGCGTCGACAGCCGAGGGATCAGTGATCTCATTCATGTTGGATGTCACATAACATCCACGGTCATAATCAAGTAAACGCCCGCCCCGTACGGGGCTCGGGCGTCGTTGTGCTGTATGCGTTTTGCATGGCAGAACAGGGACGAACGAGTTACGACGGTGTGGGGAGGCGCGATTAAAGGAACGATGATGGATAAGTCCTTTACCGGTCGAAAGCGCATCCGCAAGAGCTTTGGACGGATCAGCGAAGTCGCTCCGCTCCCGAACCTGATTGAGGTTCAAAAGAATTCTTACGACAAGTTTTTGCAGACTGGTACCCCGCAGGAGCAGCGGGACGATGCCGGCCTCCAGGAAGTGTTCAAGAGCGTCTTTCCGATCAAAGATTTCTCAGAGCGCGCGACCCTCGAATTTGTTTCGTATGAGCTGGAGCAGCCCAAATACGATACCGAGGAATGCCGTCAGCGTGGCATGACCTTTGCCGCGCCGCTACGCGTGACATTGCGTCTGGTTGTCTGGGATATTGACGAAGATACCGGTGCCCGTTCGATTCGTGATATCAAGGAACAGGACGTGTATATGGGCGACATGCCGCTCATGACCGAACACGGTACCTTTATCGTGAACGGCACCGAGCGTGTGATCGTTTCACAGATGCACCGTTCACCGGGCGTCTTCTTCGACCACGACAAGGGCAAGAGCCACAGCTCGGGCAAGTACCTGTTTGCTGCGCGCGTCATCCCGTATCGCGGGTCGTGGCTGGACTTCGAATTCGACGCGAAAGACATCCTGTATGTCCGTATCGACCGTCGCCGCAAACTGCCGGCGACCACGCTGCTTATGGCTCTTGAAAACGAAGAGTCCCAGGCCCTGCGTGCACAGCGTGCCGAAGAAGGCCGCTCGGTTGATCCGTCGGAAATCGAAGGCCTGACGCCTGAAGAAATCCTCAACTATTACTATCAGTCGGCTGAATACCGCCGGACCAAGGATGGTTGGGTTACCGATTTCAATGCAGATCGCTATATCGGGCAGAAGCTGGTCTTTGACCTGCTTGATGCCGATAGCGGCGAAGTGGTTGCTGCTGCTGGCAGCAAGATCACCAAGCGTTCGGTCGCCAAGCTTGTCGAGCAGGGTGTCAAACACATCCTGGTGCCGGAAGAACAGCTTAACGGCTGGTTCATGGCAGAAGACCAGATTGACGGCGAAACCGGTGAAATTCTTGCCGAAGCCGGCCACGAACTGACCGAAGGTGTGTTCGAGCAGCTGAAGGAATGGGGTGTCGACACCATTCGTCTGCTGATGATCGATCACAACAATGTCGGTGCGTATCTGCGCAACACCGTTGCCCTTGACAAGAACAGCAACCGCGAAGAAGCCCTTGTGGACATCTATCGCGTCATGCGCCCAGGCGAGCCGCCCACCATCGAGGGTGCGGAAGCCATGTTCAAGGGCCTGTTCTTTGACTCGGAACGTTACGACCTCTCGGCTGTTGGCCGTGTGAAAATGAACGCGCGTCTTAATCTGGAATGCCCGGATACGGTTCGTGTTCTGCGTCGTGAAGACATTCTGGAAGTCGTCCGCGTTCTGATCGACCTGAAAGACGGTCGTGGCGAAATCGACGATATTGACCATCTTGGCAACCGCCGCCTGCGTTCGGTCGGCGAGCTGATGGAAAACCAGTTCCGTGTCGGCCTGCTGCGTATGGAACGTGCGATCCGCGAGCGTATGAGCTCGGTCGAGATCGACAACGTCATGCCGCATGACCTGATCAATGCGAAGCCGGTTGCGGCTGCTGTTCGTGAATTCTTCGGCTCCTCGCAGCTGTCGCAGTTCATGGATCAGACCAACCCGCTTTCGGAAATCACCCACAAGCGTCGTCTTTCGGCACTTGGACCGGGCGGTTTGACCCGTGAGCGTGCAGGCTTTGAAGTTCGTGACGTTCATCCGACCCACTATGGTCGTATCTGCCCGGTTGAAACGCCGGAAGGTCCGAACATCGGTCTGATCAACTCGCTGGCGACCTTTGCCCGCGTCAACCAGTACGGCTTTATCGAAAGCCCGTACCGCAAGGTTGTCGATGGCGTGGTTACCCCTGAAGTCATCTATCTTTCGGCCATCGAAGAAGGTCGCTATGTCATTGCACAGGCGAACGAACCGCTGACCAAGGAATTCGGCTTCGAGAACGAACTGATCAACACCCGTAAAGCCGGTGACCACTATATGGCCCGCTCCGAAGAGATCGACCTTATGGACGTCTCGCCGAAGCAGCTGGTATCGGTCGCATCCGCGCTCATTCCGTTCCTTGAGAACGATGACGCGAACCGCGCACTGATGGGGTCGAACATGCAGCGTCAGGCGGTTCCGCTGATCCGCTCCGAGGCGCCGTATGTCGGTACCGGTATGGAAGTTCCGGTGGCACGTGATTCGGGTGCAACCCTGGTCGCACGCCGTGATGGTGTTGTTGAATCTGTTGACGCGACCCGTATGGTTATTCGCGCAACCGGTGACATTGCCGCATCGGAATCGGGTGTCGATATTTACACCCTGCTGAAATATCAGCGTTCCAACCAGGGCAGCTGCATCAACCAGCGTCCGCTGGTTAAAGTTGGCGATGTTGTTGAAAAAGGCGACATCATTTCGGATGGTCCGTGTACCGATATGGGTGAACTTGCCCTCGGCCGTAACGTGCTTGTCGCGTTCATGCCGTGGAACGGTTACAACTTCGAGGATTCCATCCTTCTGTCCGAGCGTATTGCACGTGATGACGTTTATACCTCGATCCATATCGAGGAATTCGAAGTCATGGCCCGCGATACCAAGCTGGGTCAGGAAGAGATCACCCGTGACATTCCGAACGTCGGTGAAGAAGCGCTCAAAAACCTCGACGAGGCGGGCATTGTTTACATCGGCGCGGAAATCAAACCGGGCGATATCCTTGTCGGTAAAGTGACGCCGAAGGGCGAAAGCCCGATGACGCCGGAAGAAAAACTTCTGCGCGCCATCTTCGGTGAAAAAGCATCCGACGTTCGCGATACCTCGCTGCGTGTCCCGCCGGGACAGTTCGGTACCGTTGTTGAAGTCCGCGTGTTCTCGCGTCGTGGCGTTGACAAGGACGAACGTGCCCTGGCAATCGAACGTTCCGAAATCGAACGTCTTGCAAAAGACCGTGATGACGAACGCGCGATCCTGGAACGCAACTTCTATGGTCGTCTGAAAAACCTGCTGCTTGGCCAGACCCTGGTCGACGGACCGAAAGGTCTGAATGGCGAGATCACCGAAGACGCCCTTGCGGGTGTTGCACGTGGTCTGTGGCGTCAGATTGCCGTTGCTGATGACAGTGTCATGTCCGACATCGAAGCCCTGAAGAAACAGTTCGAGGAATCGATTGCTGTTCTGCAGGCTCGTTTCGACGACAAGGTCGACAAGCTTCAGGCTGGTGACGAACTGCCGCCGGGCGTGATGAAGATGGTCAAAGTCTTCGTCGCGGTGAAGCGCAAGATGCAGCCGGGCGATAAAATGGCCGGCCGTCACGGGAACAAGGGTGTCGTATCGCGCATCATGCCGATGGAAGACATGCCGCACCTCGAAGACGGTACGCCTGTCGATATCGTTCTGAACCCGCTTGGTGTTCCGTCGCGTATGAACGTCGGCCAGATCCTTGAAACCCACCTTGGCTGGGCGTCACGTGGTCTGGGTGAACAGATCGGCGAGCTTGTCGATGCTGTTGCCGATGGTCGTGCCGAGATGGACAGCCTGCGTGGCAAGCTCAATGAAGTGTACGAGGACGAGCAATACGTCACCGGCATTAAAGAGCTGAGCGATGGCGATGTTATCGAGCTTGGTAACAACCTGCGTCGTGGTGTGCCGATGGCAACCCCGGTCTTTGACGGTGCGCGTGAGCCTGATGTGGTTCGCATGCTCGAAAAAGCAGGCCTTGATGGTTCTGGCCAGGTCGACCTTTATGATGGTCGTACCGGTGAGAAATTCCATCGCAAGGTGACCGTGGGCTACATCTACATGCTCAAGCTGCATCACCTGGTCGACGACAAGATCCACGCCCGTTCGATTGGTCCGTACTCGCTTGTTACCCAGCAGCCGCTGGGTGGTAAGGCACAGTTCGGTGGCCAGCGTTTCGGGGAGATGGAAGTGTGGGCACTCGAAGCTTACGGTGCTGCCTACACCCTCCAGGAAATGCTTACCGTCAAGTCGGACGATGTTTCGGGCCGTACCAAGGTCTATGAGGCGATCGTTCGTGGCGAAGACACCTTCGAGGCGGGCATTCCGGAATCCTTTAACGTTCTCGTTAAAGAACTTCGGTCGCTGGGTCTCAATGTCGAGCTCGAGCAAGACGACCTTTAATAGCTTGGCGGGCGGGTATCATTCGGGTATCCCGTCCGCCATCAAGCATCTTTCGGCCTGAAAATTGGCGAAACCCGGCGAGACCGGGCATAGCGGGAGAGCCTTTATGAACGAGTTGATGAAGATCTTCGGGCAGCCGCAGGGCACCCAGAGCTTCGATCAGATCCGGATTCAGATCGCCAGCCCGGAGCGTATCCGCTCCTGGTCGTTCGGCGAGATCAAGAAACCGGAGACCATCAACTACCGGACCTTTAAACCGGAACGCGACGGCCTGTTCTGTGCGCGCATTTTTGGTCCGGTGAAGGATTACGAATGCTTGTGCGGCAAGTACAAGCGTATGAAATATCGCGGCATTATCTGTGAGAAATGCGGCGTCGAAGTGACTCTGGCCAAAGTACGTCGTGAACGTATGGGCCATATCGAACTGGCGGCACCGGTTGCCCATATCTGGTTCATGAAGTCGCTGCCGAGCCGTCTGGGTCTGCTGCTGGACATGACGCTCAAGGATCTTGAGCGCATTCTGTATTTCGAAAACTATGTGGTCATCGAGCCGGGTCTGACCCCGCTCAAGATGGG
>CAMPHD010000112.1 GCA_946885765.1 uncultured Thalassospira sp. | reverse complement strand
AAGTGTCAGCATGAAAACAACAATGCAGCCCGACGCAATACCGGGCATGGCATGCGGAATGACAATATCGCGGGTTACGGTAAAGGCATTGCCGCCAAGGTCATAGCCCGCCTCAATCAAACTGTCGTCAAGACTATCAAGTACTGACACCAGCGGCACAACCATGAACAGCATTGATGTATAGACAAGCCCCACCATGATGGTGGCATCATTGTAAAGCATTTCGACAGGCCCATCCGCGATCCCGGCCCATTGCAGAAAATTGCTGACCACACCGCTTTCGCGCAGCAAAATCATCCAGCCAAAGGTGCGCACCAATTCTGACACCCAGAACGGGATCAGGCACAGCAGGAACAGAACATTCTTGCCTTTGCCCCGCATTACCTTGGCGATGTAATAGGAAACCGGAAAACCGATGATCAGGGTCAGTGCCGTCGCCATGATCGACATCACAGCGGTACGGACATAGGTATTCCAGTAAAGCGGTTCGACGAAAAACTCGATATAGTTGATCAGGCTGAATTCGTACTGGCCGTATGAAATCCGTTCACGCAACGACACCAGAAGCAGATCTACATGCGGCAGGATCACGAGCAGGAACAGCCAAAGCAACAAAGGCATGGCAAGCAACAAAGTACCAAATCGCATCGCCCCTCCCTTGCCAGTTGACGCGGAGGTGGTCATGCCCCGGCCCCCTGTTTTTCAGACGTGGCAAAACAGCGTGTTTGTTCCGCAGCCCACGTCAGATTGACAGTATCGCCCGCTTTCAGATTGGCGAATGCGCCGGTTTGCGGCAAGGCCACCGTCATTTCGTGCCCGGTTGCGCTATCGCGAACCTGCACACTACTGGCGGCACCGTTAAACAGCACATTCTCGACCTTTGCGCCGATGGCATTATCAGTTTTGCCCTGCCCGTCAATTGCAATGGCTTCGGGACGAACAAAGACATCAACCGTTCGGCCCTCGCTCAGTTCCGGGTGAGCCGCACGGGATGCGACAACAGAACCACCGGTCGGCAGATTGATCGCAATCTGATCTTCCTGTGTCGTGCCCACCGTTCCTTTCCAGCGATTGCTTTCACCAACAAAGCCTGCGACGAAAGCCGTCTGCGGATTGTAATAAAGGTCCTGCGGTGCGCCTACCTGCTCAAATCGACCGGCATTCATGACCGCCACCTGATCTGACATCACCAATGCTTCGGACTGATCATGCGTAATGTAAACAAATGTCGTGCCGATCTCGTGCTGCAATTGTTTGAGCTCGACCTTCATATGTTCACGCAGTTTAAGGTCCAGAGCACCAAGTGGCTCGTCAAGCAGTAGAACCGCCGGTTCCAGAACAAGACAACGCGCAATCGCAATACGCTGTTTTTGCCCGCCTGAAAGCTGACTGATCTGTTTGGGGCCAGAATCCGGCAGTCCCACACGTGCCAGCGTATCATTGATCTTCTTTTCGATTGTTGCCCGATCAACGCCACGGCGTTTCAAGCCATATGCCACGTTTTCCGCAACATTCATCATCGGAAACAGTGCCAGATGCTGAAAAACCATATTCACCGGTCGGCGGTTGGGTGGGACACCAAGCACCGATGATCCCTTGATCAGAATATCGCCAGATGTTGGTGCCTGAAACCCGGCCAGCATCCGCAACAGTGTGGTTTTACCGCAACCACTTGGCCCCAAAATGGAAAAGAAAGATCCTTTGGGGATCGTAAGTGAAATCGAATCTACCGCGGTGAAAACATCAAACTTTTTGACCACGTTACGACATTCAAGGTCGAATTGATCTGCCATAGGAGCCTGCATGAAATGAATTGCCGATGTCCGCTTGAAACCGACCATCGCATAAATGAAAAAATGCAATGTCCCCGGCAGCATATGCCGGGGACAAAATCACCCGATCCAAACAGGATCAGAGCAGCTTGGCTTAGGACTGTGCCGCTTTCACACGGTCAAGCGTTTTGCCTTCAAGGGTTTCCAAGCCTGCCGGAACCGTCGGATACCATTTAATGTTATCAAGGGATTCCGCCGGGAAGCTTCCCTGAAACTGCGCCTTCAGCTTGTCGTCGGCAAACTCGTCGGCACCTTTGGAAGCGGTAAAGTTACCGGCACTTGCCGTAATTTTGGCAGCAATTTCAGGCTGCATAACAAAGTTGATCCACTTGTAAGCGGCATCTTCGTTTTCGGATTTGCGCGGCAGGACAAACGTATCGATCCAGCCCAGCGCACCAGACGCTGGGGCGACAAACGTGATATCGGCGTTGTCGTTATTAAGCTTCCAGCCACCGGTATCCCATGCCATTGCAGCAACCACTTCGCCCGAACGGACAAGATTCAGAAGCGCATCGCCTCCTTCCCAATAGGTTTTGACGTTCGGCTTGCACTCGACCAGTTTCTTTTCAACCGCATCAAGAATTTCCTGATACTTCGCTTCGTCGCCATAGGCCGCGAACGGGTCCATCCCCATTGCAAAAGCAAATCCGATAAGGGTAGGACGTTTCAGGCGATAGGAAACCTTGCCAGAAATGTCCGCATTGCAAAGATCAGTATAATCCTTGACGTCACCAGCCTTAGTCGTATCGACGATCAGGCCGCTGGTGCCCCAGACATGCGGAACACCATAAACCTCGTCCTCAAGTGTGGTGTTTTTCTTGGTTGCTTCAAGCATTGACGGAATGAATTTGGCGGCATCAATCTTGGAAAGGTCGATCGGCTTATAAATGCCGTATTCAAGCTGTGCACCTGAAATGCGGTCCTGCGACGGCTGAGCAAGGTCAAAACCGCCACCACCCGTTGCACGCAGTTTGGAAATCATGTCTTCGTTGTTCGAAAGCGTGACTTCAACGTCGATGCCTGTCTCTTTTTCAAACATCTCGACGACGTCATCCGGTGCATACCCACCCCAGGTCAGCAACCGAAGTTCTTCGGCCTGTGCGGTTTGGCCAAGCATCACCATTCCGGCAAGGGCGGTAAGCCCAAGCAGAGAACCGCGCAGTGCGCCATGCTTTTTCGACATTATTTTACCTCTCTGTTGACGTGACGGCACTTCCCCTGTCCGGCGTCAATGTATTCTGTGACATTGCAAACGTTCCGGGACCGCACCAGTATCGCAAGAAACTTTGTTGAAACGAAAGCAAAATCGATCATTTTGCGTTCTTTTGAACAATTCATTTCAATTCTCACCGTGAACGCAGGCTTTCCGCAAGTTAAACTTCTGCAACAATTTTTCGGGATTTCGGTATCGGATCGCATTTACTGCCAACAGAAAAAGGGCGACCAAACTGGCCGCCCCTTCATATCTAAATATCTGCAAGTTAAACTCTATTCGTCGGCACAATATTCCGGTGGGCATTCCAGCTTGTCATAAGCCTTTCCATTGACGTCAAACAGATGGGATGCCCCGGCTTCGGCTGCGGCACTAACGGTCTCGCCAATTTTAATGCGGCTGTGGCCAGGAGCACGAACCGTGAAACGGTCCCCGTTTGCCAGCTTGAGATACAAATAGGTAGAGTCGCCGAGTTTCTCGACAACATCGACCTCGCCGGAAATCGACAAATCCCCCTGCTCACCCGGTGAAAGATGTTCCGGCCGGACTCCCAGTTCGACATCCTTTCCAACATCACCGGCTGGCACGTCAAACGGCAGAACAGCCTTGGCGCCTCCCGGTACGGTAACAGTTACCTTGCCCTGTTCGACGGCATCAATATGAACGGTTGTGAAATTCATTGCAGGCGATCCGATAAAACCGGCAACAAAGCGGGTTTGCGGATGGTGATAAAGCTGCATCGGCGATCCGACCTGCTCGACATTGCCAGCATTCATCACAACAATCTTGTCGGCAAGAGTCATCGCTTCGACCTGATCATGCGTGACATAGACAATTGTTGACTTCAGTTCCTGATGCAGTTTGGCAATCTCGATACGCGTTTGCACACGCAATGCGGCATCAAGGTTCGAAAGCGGTTCGTCAAACAGGAATACTTTTGGCTGGCGCACAATCGCACGGCCAATCGCCACGCGCTGGCGCTGTCCGCCCGACAATTCAGACGGACGGCGATCCAGAAGCTTATCCAGTTGAAGGATACGTGCGGCTTCGCGTACCCTTTGATCAATGGCACTTTTATCATGATTGGCCAGTTTCAGGCCAAACGCCATGTTCTTGTAGACTGTCATATGCGGATAAAGCGCATAAGACTGGAAAACCATCGCGATCCCGCGGTCGCGCGGGCTTTTGGTATTCACGACGTCCCCACCGATCATCAGATCACCACCGGTGATGTCTTCCAGACCGGCAATGATGCGAAGCAACGTCGATTTTCCGCAGCCCGACGGCCCCACAAAGACGACAAACTCGCCGTCCTTAACATCCAGATCGATGCCATGCAGCACATCAACAGCGCCATAGCTTTTGCGGATCTGGTCAAGTTTCAAATCAGCCATTTAGTAAGCTCCTGTCACACCAATACTCATTTCACCGCGCCAGATGTCAGGCCGCGAATGAGTTGTCGGGAGAAAATCAGATAAAGGATCAGGATCGGGATGATCGCGAGGCTCAGCGATGCTAGAACCGCGTTCCAGTCGGTAACGTACTGGCCGATGAATTGCTGAATACCCAGCGTGATGGTCTGTTTGCCATCACCCGGTGCCAGGATCAGCGGGAACCAGAGGTCGTTCCAGATCGGGATCATGGTGAATACGGCGACCGTTGCCACGGCCGGCCGGATCAGCGGCAGGATAACCGCAAAGAAAATCTTGAATTCACCAACCCCGTCGCAACGGGCGGCTTCTTTCAAATCCTTGGGTATCTGGTGCATGAATTCGGTCAGGATAAAGATCGCAAGCGGCAGTCCTTGTGCGACATAGACAAGGATAAGTGCGGTCAGCGTATTGATCAGGCCCAATTCAACAATCAGATTCAGAATCGAAACCGACCCCAGACGGATCGGCACCATGATGCCAACCGCCAGATACAGCGCAAGCCAGGTATTGCCGGGAAACTTGTATTCCGAAAGCGCCCAGGCCGCCATGGAAGCAAGCAGCAGAACAATAACGATGGTCACGACTGTCACGGTGAAGCTGTTAAAGAAAAACAGCTCGAAATTCGATCTCGCCAGAACCTTGGTGAACCCTTCAAGGCTGAAGGTTTCTGCGTTCGGCAGGCTCATCGGATCGCTGAAAATTCCCTTGCGGGATTTGAACGCGTTGATGATCACGAGAAAGATCGGATACAGCGCCACCAGCGTATAGGTCAGCAGGATCGCATGCACAATCACAGCACGCGACATATCTTCCCTGCGAATATTTTTATTCATCATCATCTTGCCGCCTCCTTACAACTGGTAGCGCGCCAGACGGCGCTGCACGGCGAACAGATAGAAAAGAACACCGGCAAGAATGATCAGGAACATCAGCGAGGCAACCGTGGCACCAAGGCTCGGATCACCAAGCTGCAACTGGTAACCAAAGAATGTGCGATAGAACAGCGTGCCCATGATATCGGTCGAGAAATTCGGACCGGCCAATGCACCCTTCACGGCATAAATCAGGTCGAACGCATTGAAGTTGCCAACAAATGTCAGGATCGACACCATCGCCACCGTCGGCAAAACCAACGGCAACTTGATATGCAGAAACACCTCGAAATGGGTCGCGCCATCGACACTCGCCGCATCTACAAGATCATCGGGGATTGCCAGAAGTGCTGCGTAAATCAGCATCAGCGGAATGCCGACCCACTGCCAGACCGAGATAAAGGAAAGCGTGATCAGGGCTGAACCTTCCTTGCCAAGCCACGGACCGAACAGTGATTTCAGGCCGAAAATATCAAGGATATCGACGCCTACACCCCAGACCGGGCTCAGGATCAGTTGCCAGATGAAGCCGACAATCACCACCGACAGCATGGTCGGCATGATCATCATCGTGCGATAGGTATTGCGGAACCGAAGTTGCGGCAGGCTCAGAATGCCTGCAAGCGCGATCCCGATCGGGTTCTGCACCAGCATGTGAACCGCAAAGAATTTCATGTTGTTCCAGAAACTGTTCCAGAAGGTCGCAGACCAATCCGGATCGCCCAGAATGGTTCGATAGTTATCGAAACCGACAAAGGCCATCTCCCCGCCGCTTGGCGTGGAATAAAAACTGAGGCGAATAGAATCGATCAGCGGATAGATCATGAACAATGTGTAGATAATCGTCGCTGGTGCCAGAAAGGCAAACACAGGCAGTTTTGCCTTGCGCCAATCGGTCATGGGCCCGGAATGCGCCATACCTTATCCTGTCTTTCTGAGATTAAGCGTACGGGGAACGCGTCCCCGGTCGAAAGCGTTCATCTCATCGCCTGATTGCAGTACTTTACGAACGGATTATAAATCTGAGATAATTTCTAAACTGAAAATTACACGGCATAAATAAAGATGGCAGGCGATTTCTTGCGCCTGCCATCTGTATTCAGGCCTTACTGATGTGGAGCATACCACTTCGCAAGCCCGGCTTCGGCGGATTTGCCAGCTTCTTCCGGAGTAACGGTACCGTTGATAACCTGTGCGGAAATGTTCCACAGCTCGTTTTCAAGGTTCGGCGTACCACGCGAGAGGATTTGATACGAGTTACGAATGGTTGACTCGCATTTCTGACGCCAGCTGACGAACTCGTTGGCAACCGGATCGGTGATTTCGACCTTGTGGTTCGACAACGAGAAGAATCCCGGAAGCGCGTTCGAATAAAGCGATGCGAATTCCGAACCGGTCATCCATTCCAAGAAGATCTTTGCCTCTGCGGCATTCGGTGATTTGGCATTCAGACCCAGCGCGATATCGGTGTGGTCACTGATATAGCAGGTGTCCGAACCCTCTGCCGGAGGCGGCGGGAATGAGCCGAATTCAAATTCAGCCTGGCTGTTAAACAGCGAAATATCCCACGAACCAGCCGGATAGACAGCCGCACGGCCAAGCGAGAACAGGTTCTGCGCATCCGGATAGGAAATGGCCTCATAGCCATCCGGCAGATAGTTTGCCCAGCTTGCCAGTTCGGTAAAGGTGTCAATGTACGGCTTGTCGGTGAATTTCTGACTGCCATCAATCAGGGCTTTGCGGCCCTCTTCGCCTTTCCAGTAATTCGGGCCGATATTCTGGAAGCCCATGGTGGCGGCTTCCCACTGATCAGCAGTCCCCATTGCCATCGGGATATAGCTGCCTTCTTCCTTGATTTTATCAAGGGCATCATAGAACTCTTCGCGGGTTTTCGGGACTTCCACACCGGCCGCCTCAAAGGCTTCCTTGTTATAGATGAAACCGTGAATGACCGATGCCATTGGCAGACAGAAGGTGACGGAACCATCATCGGTCTGCCATGCGGATTTCGCAACATCGGAGAAATTATCCATGCCCGCGATATCGTCAAGCGGTGCAAGATTTCCCTGCTTGTAAAGTTCAAGCGACGCATCGAACGGACGGCACGTGATCAGATCGCCAGCAGTACCGCCTGCGAATTTCGCATTGATCAGCGCGTTATAATCGGTTGGCGGGGTCGGCGAGAAAGTCACCTTTATTTCCGGATGTTCCTTGTTGAAGGCCGGAATAATCTGGTCGTTCCAGATATCGATATCGTCGTTACGCCAGCTCTCGATTACGAGTTCGCCGGCAGATGCCATCAACGGAACCAGGGCGACACTTGCCACCAGGGCCGCTGCCAGGCCTTTTGCAAATACTTTATTCGACATTTATGCCTCCTCTGATCAATGTCGGCGGACTGCTACCCCTGCAGATGTCAGTCCTGATACTCAAGCGCTGCCCGGAGATTTCCGTTAAACATCGCAAGAATTTCTTTGGCTTTCGCGGTCTCGTGCCCTTAGGCAATCAGGACCGCGATGCGGATATCAAACTGTGCTTTGTCAAGGGCGTTCTCGGCATTCCGCACATCGCAACCGGCAATATGGCCGGTAATGCGGATGGCGCGATCATGCAACTTGATGTTTTCGGCACGCATGCCGACCATCAGGTTATCGAAAAGGCGCCCCAGCTTGCTCATGACAAGCGATGAAAGGATATTTATGGCAGCTTTCTGCGCGGTCCCTGCCCCCATACGGGTTGAGCCTGCGATAACCTCGGGCGCGCTATCAAGAAAAATGCCGCACTCTGCCGTCATCAAAAGCTTGCCGTCGGGGTTGTTGCAAAGACCAACGGTGTAAGCACCGTGTTCACGCGCCAGTTCAACGGCGCGCAATGTATAAGGCGTCGAACCACTGGCGGCGACAGCGATAACCGCGTCACCTTCACCTATGCAATGTCGGGTAATTTCGTCTTCGGCAGCTTTGGTATCGTCTTCGGCGGAATTGAATACGCCCGGCTCGCTTTGCAAGCCGCCCGCCAGCATGACGATGGTCATGTCCTCAGGCCATCCAAACGTTCCGCCAAGTTCCTTGGCATCCTGCCATGCCACCGTGCCGGAAGTTCCGGCTCCAACATAAACGAGACGCCCGCCGCCGCCCAGGCGACGTGCTATCCCGTTTGCGGCTGTTGCCATATCCGTCAGGACCGGCCCCAGCGATGCGACTGCACGCATTTGACCTTCCCACAAAGCCATAAGGAAATCGGCGTCGGACCATTGATCCAACCCGGCAAAGCGCATATCAAATTCTTCAGTGCGTGATGCCATTTTCCAATCTCCCTCCATCAATTAAATACCATTATGATACCAGCAAGGCAAGACACTTCCTGACCAATTATCGAAATCACCCAAAA
>CAMPHD010000111.1 GCA_946885765.1 uncultured Thalassospira sp. | reverse complement strand
CATCGGTACCCAGTACCGGTCGGCAATCTATACCCTGAGCGATGAACAAAAAGCGGCTGCCGAAGAATCCCGTAATCAGTATCTGGATGCGCTCAAAGCCGCCGGACGTAATAACATCACGACAGAAATACAGAATGCACCGGTCTTCTTCTACGCCGAAGATTTCCATCAGCAATATTTGCACAAAAACCCGGATGGTTATTGTGGCCTGGGCGGAACGGGCGTTTCCTGCCCGGGAATGTAAGCCCACAGAACATTTCATCAGCCTGTGCAACACCGGCACAGGCTGATTAAAAAACCTGACAATTTCAACGACACGATTTCCGTTGCTGACAGGGCAATGTACAAAGCAAGAAAAGCGGCAAAACCAGTTCAGGTTTACCGCTCTGACCTCGCCAAAAGCCTAAGACATCATACCGGCTTGCCACCATATTCACGGCTAAGGTCGGCACAGACCCGGCGCACTTTCAGGCCAAACTGTTCTATCCGGTCATTGGGAATGCGCGCGGCCGGTCCTGACAGGGACAGTGCTGCAATTGGCAATCCGGTTTCATCGCGCACCACACCGGCGACACATCGCAACCCAACGGCATGTTCTTCATCATCAAGGGCATATCCCCGCTGCCTTGATCTATCCAGATCGGTTTTCAATGTATCTTCGCTGATCAGGGTACGCTCGGTGATTTTTGGCAGGCCATGCTGTGTGATGACGGCGGTTACTTCCTCATCGGGTAAAAATGCCAGTAACGCCTTGCCAACCCCGGAACAATGCATAAGTGCCCGCCGCCCGGGTGTGACCAACGCACGCATCATCTTGCGACATTCAACCTGCGTCAGGAAAATGACTTCCCCGCCATCGGCCACGGCAAGATTAACCGTTTCCCCGCTGTCTTCCATCAAAGCCCGCATATAGGGACGCGCAATCTGGCTGAGATTGCGGTTTTTGGTAAACGCATTGCCAACGCTGAATGCCTGCACCCCGATCGACCAGAGTGTTCGTTCGCCATCAAAAGTAACATAGCGTTCGTGCTGCATCGTTGTCAGCAAGCGATGAACGGTTGAAGGCGGCAAATGCACCTGATGGGCGATTTCGGTCAAAGTCATTCCATACTCGCTGTCTGCGAGCGTGTTCAGAATGCTGAGCGCCCTTACCAATGACTGAACCTGCTGCATGCAGATCATCCTTCCGGTCGAAGGCTTTGAGGCCTTAGGAACTGATATATCGTAATGTTATGGGATTGGCGTCATGCGCGCACGGACTTTTCACGCATCCAGACCAAAGTGGAATATGCGATCAGATAAGTTGTCGCGACCGCAAAGGACAGGAGCGTCCCGATATTAATCCCCCAAAGCGGATAGGTAAACGTCACCGCCAGAATATATATCCAAAGTGCGCCCATCCCCCTTGGGAAATTGCGGATCACGGTATGCAGGGGACCAGCACCGTAAGACACATGCAGGATCAGCATCATCGGATAAAGTGTTACGGGGAAACCGGAAAACAGCCCTGCCCATTTGGGGCCAACCCAGGCTGCTATGCCACTGATACCAAGAACAATCAACGATGCCAGAATGGCGCGGAATAAAACCACGCGCCTTGTCAGTCGCACCCGGTTAAGGATGCGGACATTCTCGATCCCTCGAAACAGGATAAGGGCCACGATCATGGCAATCAGCAAGGTAATCGCCCCGGAAAGACGGGTAAACGCAATCTGCTGACAGATCCATGATACGAACATGAACGCGCTGAATGCCGCAAACGAGCTTATCGGTAACTGAACGATCAGCTTCCGGTCGATCAACAACCGGGATGCAATGTAATATGCATAAAGGAAGGCAAGCGTTGCGATCAATCCCGGCAAGGCATAAACCGCACTTTCCGATGCAAAGACGATCCCCTGTTCCAGCCCGATGAAATACAGCAGAATTGCTGTCCCCAGCGGATATCCGGACAGTACTCCTGCGGCACGCGGGCCTGCCCGCTCGGCAAGGATAGACAATCCCAGCACAACAGAAATGGATACTGCAAGCTTGGCAAACAGCAACGTCACAGGAACCTCCCGAAGTTTATTTTAACAATTCATCGATGAATTGTCGTAATATTATATTTTACCGCTATCTCCTTTTTCCCGCAGGCGCAAGCACGAACCAATTTCAAGGCCTTTTGACAATCATGTTAACCCGCAACAAAAAAGCGGGCCCCGAAGGTACTCGCTTTTGGCCGACAGGTTCGATATCCCGCAATTTTCTAAGAGACCGCAGCAAGTTTCGGTGCCGGCTTATCCGCATTCCTTGACGCATTCCGTGATTGCTGGACAATCACCCCGCGCCAGCCGAGCCCCTGATAGGTTTCATAACCCGGCGTCAGCGCATAAGCGACAAGTGATCCATCCGCCAAAAGATACGAACCCCGCTTTGGGTCTTTGATTTCCAGCTTCATCTGCTCAGACAGAATGCCCTGATCATCCGAAGCAGCAATGATGTGATTTTTGGAATCAATCAGCATCACGCGGGTACGCGCACGCTCTTCATCGCTGAAATTCAGCGCCTTCACAACCATAGGGGCCTGATTTTCCCAATCAAAGAATACCCCCATGACACCGATAACCTCGCCTTTGGTTTTTCCGCCACGCCGCACTGCGGTCGCATAAGTCGCTGTTGCCGCATTGCCAAGAATCTCGTTGCGCGCAATATCTGCAACTGCATATTCCCCGCCATCCCGGCACCGCATGGCATCGCGAAACCACGGCATATGGCTAATATCCGTACCGGCAAGACGATATTTATCCGGGCGTCCGGTGGCAATGATACGCCCATTGCAATCGGCAACCCACAAATCAAGATAAACGGTATAGGAATCAAGGATTACCCCCAGACGCTGTGATGTCTGGGCTGCAATCTCGCCATTGTCGGGATTTTCACAGACATCGACAACGGCGGCATCCGTGGCCCACCAGCGAACATCGCAAGACCGCTCAAACAGGTTTCGATCCATAAGTTCGACAATATACCGCGACAAGTCGGCGAACCGGTCGCCGCGCGCCGTTTGTGCCGTCCGCTCAAGATCAAGGGCCAGACTTTCAAACATATGTTCGAGCTCTTCGGTAATTACCGTTACCCGTTGCGAAATTTCCTTTACCTCGTTGGCCACAACGCCAAATCCCCGCCCGACTTCCCCCGCACGTGCAGCTTCGATGAGCGCATTCAGCGCCAGCGTTCGTGTCGCCCGCGTTACTCCTTTAATTTCCGTAATCTTCTCGTTGGCAAGCTGCGACATATCTGTTGCCACCTGCAAAATTCGTTCAGGCATTCCTGCAAGCTCCACTTGTGAAATTCGGTTTCACCCTGTGCCGATGCGTTTTTTTTATGCATCATTCTTATGCGTGCAATTTATATGCAATTCATGCCCAACTGGTTAATGAAAAAATGCTTACATAACAGTATTTCGATCATTTTTCGGTCAGACCAGATCAAACAAAAAAGGACGGGATAATTCCCGCCCTTAAATTCAACTCCTGATAAATTTTGCACTCAGGACTAGCTGGCCAGACGCTGCCTCTGCACAAGTTCGCTGATATTGCTCGCCCCTGCCCGCATTTGCCGAACGGACGAGCTGTGCGCCGGTTTTTGGATGATCACGCCGCGCCAGCCAAGCCCCTCGTAAGTCTCGAAACCTGGCGTCAAGGCATGCGCAACAATGCTTTCGTCATCAAGCAGATAAGAACCCTTTTTTGAACCATCCATGCGCAACGACAAAAACTCACCCGCACGCGCCAGATGATCAGACGATGCAATCACCTTGCAGTCACGATCGACAATCATGATCGAAGTACGCTCGCGCTCTTCTGGTGGAAGACTGATAGAATTTACAACGGATTCCGCCTGACTTTCCCAGTCAAAGAAAATCCCCATCGCGCCAATAACCTCGCCATCCGCTTCGCCACCGGCCCGCACCGCGGTCGCATAAGTTGCGACAGATTTCCCGCCAAGTTCCGTGCTGGTTTCAATATCGGCCACGGCATATTCACCACCGTTGCGGGTTGCCATCGCCTGTTTGAACCACGCCGCCGAACTGACATCGACCCCCTGCACGTCATAACGTTCCGGGCGCCCGTTGGCGATCACCCGACCATGCCGGTCGGCAATCCACAAATCTAGATAAACGGTATAAGAATCAAGGATCACACCAAGACGCTTGGAAGCCCAGCCCAACGCCTTCGGGTCATTTGCTTTGACACACCCGTCGACAACGGCACTATCGGTTGCCCACCAACGGACATCGCAACTTCGCTCATACAGATTTCGGTCAATGAGTTCGATGACATACAGCGCCAGATCAGACAGGCGCGATCCCCTTACCGTCTGGGCCGTTGCGCGCAAATCACGCGCCTCATCGGCAAACAATCCCTGCAGCTCGTTTGCAATGGATGTAATCTGTTGGGATATGCTGTTGACCTCGTTTGCGACAACGGCAAAGCCTCGTCCGGCATCCCCGGCACGCGAGGCTTCAATCAAGGCATTCATCGCCAGAATCTTGGCTACTCTTGTGACATTCTGTATCTCGCCAACTTTCGCAGTGGTGAGCTCAGACATTTTGGTGGCGGCGTTCAGAATTCTCTCAGGCATGAGTGTGGTTCCCTTTTCTTGTTTGTTTTCCTTCAAAATCCTGAGTGGAAACCGCACACCATTCATTAGTTTTATTAAAACCACACGGAAATCTGGTTCAAAATTTCTGCAACAATCTCAGATGCATATCGTTACATTCCATTTTCATGAAACACTTGTGAGCAAACATCACAAATAACATACGTATTTTAACGTAATACGTAGGTATTATTCAAAGAGCCCAACTAAAGGGGCAAAACTAACCCTTGCGATAGCGCAGGAACGCAGGCGTCTCTGCTTACCGAGCACCAGCCTTAAATCAATTTAAAAATTAAATTCGATTCGAGAGAGATATTTCGGGATAAAATTTTGTTTGCGTATCAAAATCGGGAAATCAACGATACAAACCTTTGCCCCGTTCAGCATTGAACGAACATTGGCAAAAAAACATCCCTGTCAAATGGCGGCGAAATGCATAACCGCATCCGACAGCAGCTTTAAACCGGTCACAAACAGCAATGTATAGCACACCCGGTAAAACAGCTTTGCATTGACCTTGTCATGCGCCCAGAGGCCAAGCCACGTTCCGAAAAGCGCCACCGGAACCAGAACAAGCGCGGTGCCAAGATTAGCGCCCCCAAATTGCCCGAGATACCAGTACGGAATCAGCTTCACATAATTGACAACGATAAAGAACATGACGGTCGTACCGACAAAAACCGTCTTGTCCATTCGCTGAGGCAACAGGAATACAGAAACCGGCGGACCGCCTGCATGCGCGACAAAGCTGGTAAAACCGGCAATGGCGCCCCAAAACGATCCCTTGCCCCAATTGGCAGGCTTGGCTTCATCGCCACGCTTCTTTCCGCGAAACCAGTGGCCCAGCGTAAAGCCGATGGCAATCAGGGCTATGATCAGCTTCACGGCATATTCATTCAGATAGCTGAACGATAATGTGCCGATCAGGATACCAAGGAGCGCGGCCGGGATCAGGATCATCATGTTGCGGCGATCCCAGTTCTTGCGATATGCCCAGACATTGGCAACATCCATCAGACACAATATCGGCAACATAATTGCCGCAGCGGCCTGCGGTGACAGCGCCAATGCCATTAACGGAACCGCCATGACACCAAGCCCGCCACCAAAACCGCTTTTGGACACACCGGCAATCAAAACCGCCGGAATCCCGACAAGATAGAAGAAGGGATCAGTGATAATTTCCATTAAATCGTCCTGTAGGAAGCTGGTCGTGTCTGACACCAGTCAAAACGACAGTTTACTTTTCGCTCAAACGCGGCATCAGTTCGACGAAATTGCAAGGCCGGTGGCGAATGTCGAGTTGATAGAACAGAATGTCATCCCAGGCATCCTTGCAGGCACCATTTGACCCCGGCAGGGCAAACATATAGGTCCCGCACGAAACCCCGGCGGTCGCCCGTGACTGGACCGTTGATGTACCGATCTTGGCATATGAAAGCCAGCGAAACAGCTCGCCAAATCCCGGTATTTCCTTGTCGTAAACCTTTTGATGCGCCTCTGTCGTGACATCGCGCCCGGTAACACCGGTGCCGCCCGTGCTGATGATCACGTCAATTTCCGGATCGTCACACCATTGCCTGAACTGCGATACAATCGCATCGAAATCATCCTTTACAATGGTACGCGCGGCAACCCTATGCCCTTTGGCCTTGATCCGTTCGACAAGGATTTGGCCAGATGTATCATTTTCAAGCGTTCTGGTGTCACTCACCGTCAGAACAGCAATATTTACGGGCACAAATACCCGGCTTTCGTCGATCCTGGACATGGTAATAGCTCCGGATGGTGGCATCATTGGCGACAGAGTAATCAGCATATCGGCAAGCGCAAGCCGTTTCGGGATGCCGCATCGCACAATGCCCCTTAACTACAACACAATCGAACAAAATTTCGGATTTTTCGGTTACTTAGTTACAATATTTCACAAAACCTGACTGTGCCATGCACCTTGTCGAAAACAAGAAAAGATCATGAAATAATCAATATTTTCAATTAACTATGTGATTTTCCCAACACGTAAAAACAGGGCCTTTCGCAAGATTATTCATGCTTCCCGTCACCTGCCCCATGACTTTTCTTGCCGTGCAACATAATTCCCCGTAAAAAAGTGGTAGGGAGATACCGATTTGATATTTAAAAATGGTCGGTAGTTGCAAGAAAACAGGCCGGAAACAAAGGATCCATCATGAGCGATTTGCTTTGGCAGCCCAGCCCAACCCGCGTTGAAAACGCCAATGTCACCCGTTTTCGCAACTGGGTTAACGAAAAGCACAGCTTGAAACTGGACAGCTTCCACGCGCTCTATGACTGGTCCATTGCCCGCAAGGAAGATTTCTGGCCCGCAATCATAGACTATGCTGGTCTGAAGGCCGAGAGCTGGGGCGATACGGTACTTGTCGACGGCAACAAAATGCCCGGTGCCAAGTTCTTCCCGAATGCACGCCTGAATTTTGCGGAAAACCTGCTGGTGCGCGACGATGATACCGACGCACTCGTTTTCTGGGGCGAAGACAAGGTCAAAACCCGGATTTCATGGTGCGACCTGAACATCGCAGTGTCGAAATTCTCACAAGCCCTTCGTGCCGAAGGCATCACCAAAGGTGATCGCGTCTGCGGATACATGCCCAACATGATCGAAACCGTTATCGCCATGCTGGGTACGGCTGCAATCGGTGCGACATGGTCCTCTGCCTCCCCCGATTTCGGCGTTCAGGGCGTCGTTGACAGGTTCGGTCAGATCGAACCCAAACTCATGATCACGGTCGATGGCTATCATTATAATGGCAAAAGCCATGACATTCGCGAAAAGGTCCGCGATGTTATTGATCGCATCCCATCGATCCGGAAGGTTGTAATTGTCAAATATGCCTTTGATGGCACCAATACGACTGGCATCCGCGGTGGGGTTTCCTACGATGATTTCCTAGGCTCCTTCAGCGCGGAAAAGATCGTATTTGAACAGATCGAATTCAATCACCCGCTTTATGTGATGTTTTCTTCTGGTACGACCGGCAAGCCGAAATGCATCGTGCATGGCGCAGGCGGGACACTTCTTAAACAGGTGTCGGAACATGTCCTGCACTGCGATGTGGTTCCGGGGGATCGGGTATTCTATTTCACCACATGCGGCTGGATGATGTGGAACTGGTTGATGGGCGGCCTCGCAGCCGGTGCGACGCTGCTGCTTTATGATGGATCCCCGTTCTACCCCAGTGGCAATATCCTGTTTGATTATGCCGATGCCGAAGGCATGACCCTGTTCGGGACATCTGCCAAATATATCGACGCACTGGCCAAGGCCGAGCTTAAACCACGCGAAACCCATAATCTGTCGACCGTGCGCGCCATGACATCAACCGGGTCGCCATTGGCACCGGAAAGTTTCGATTATGTCTATCGTGATATAAAGCACGACATTCATTTGGCATCGATTTCGGGGGGCACGGATATTCTGGGTTGCTTTGTTCTTGCCTGTCCGGTCTTGCCGGTCAAACGCGGCATCATCCAGACCCGCGCCCTGGGCCTTGCTGTTGATGTCTTTGATGATAACGGAAAACCAATTCGCAACGAAAAGGGTGAACTGGTCTGTACTGCGCCCTTCCCGTCCATGCCAATTGGCTTCTGGAACGACCCCGATGGCGCGCGTTACAAAGATGCCTATTTCAACCGCTTCGATAACATCTGGTGCCACGGCGATTATGTCGAACTTGATGACGAGGGCGGTATGGTTATCTATGGCAGATCCGATGCCACACTTAACCCTGGTGGTGTTCGTATCGGCACCGCCGAGATTTACCGCCAGGTCGAAAAGCTTCCTGAAATTCAAGAATCCATCGTCATCGGTCAGGAATGGGATAACGATGTTCGGGTCGTTCTTTTCGTTGTGCTGCGCGAAAAATATCAGCTCGACGAGCTTCTGATAGACCGTATACGCAAACAGATCAGGAACAAGTGCACCCCGCGCCATGTCCCGGCAAAGATTATTGCGGTGGCCGATATCCCACGAACGAAGTCGGGAAAAATCACCGAACTGGCCGTACGGGATGTTGTGCATGGCCGTCCTGTAAAGAATCAGGAAGCACTCGCAAACCCCACAGCCCTTGAACTTTTTTCCAATTTGCCGGAACTGCGCAGCTA
>CAMPHD010000110.1 GCA_946885765.1 uncultured Thalassospira sp. | reverse complement strand
AATGCGCTTTTGGTACTTCTGACGCTGCCAATCGGATCACCGGCAGGAATGACCGTTGGGGCGAAGGCAACCAGCAAAAGCAAGAACCCAAGCCCGGAAAACCGCAGCAATGCTTTCAACATGTGGTTAATTGCCGCCCCCGAGGTCATCCTGGTTTACATTTGAAAGCCAAGTTAAGGCCAAAAAACAAAACCCTGCAAGCAACTTGCAGGGTTTTGGATAATCCAGCGACTACCTGAAAAATCAGGCGGCCTTGCCCGCACGGGCCTTGTCATTATCGCGCGTCAGCATCAGGAAGATATCTTCAAGATCGCCTTCCTCGGTCGACAGATCGGTAATGGCAAGACCACAGCCCTGAATGGCATTAAGAATTTCAGCCATCTGGGTGTTGCTGGGCCGGTAATGAAGCGCGATCTGGTTTGCTGATTTGAGCTCCGCACCCCAAGGAGTTAGGGCTTCTGGCAGGGCATCAAGTTCGTTTTTAACTGTCAGAACCAGCGTTTTGTGGTCGATCCGGCGCAGAAGGCTGCGTTTGTCTTCATGGGCAATCACATTGCCCTTGTTGATGATCGCAATCTCGTCGCACAGCTCTTCGGCTTCTTCAAGGTAATGCGTGGTCAGAACAATCGTAACGCCCGCCTTGTTCAGTTCCTTCACATAGGCCCAAAGCTGCTGACGCAGTTCGATATCAACCCCGGCCGTCGGCTCATCCAGCACCAGAACCGGCGGCATATGAACCATCGCCTTGCCAACCAGAAGACGCCGACGCATCCCGCCCGAAAGCGACCGGGAATAGGAATCGGCCTTATCCGACAGTCCAAGGGCGGCAAGAATCTCGTCCGTACGGCGTTCCGGTTTGGGGACACCATACAAACCGGCCTGCAATTCCATCGCCTGACGCGGCGTAAAAAATGCATCCAGATTAAGTTCCTGCGGCACGATCCCGATGGAACAACGTGCGGCGCGCATCTCTGCCTCAATATCGTAGCCCCAGATTTTTGCCGTGCCGCTTGTCTTGGTGACAAGACCGGCCAGGATATTGATAAATGTGGATTTTCCAGCACCATTCGGGCCAAGAAGAGCAAAAAACGAACCGCGCGGAATTTTCAGCGATACGTTATCGAGCGCCAGTTTTTCACCGTTCGCGCCCTTATAGAGCTTGGTCAGCCCTTCGACTTCGATGGCGTAGTCGGGCATTGCAGTCATGAAAGCGTGATCTCCGCTCTTTTCCGCGTGGCTTGTTTGCGCTAAGACCATGCGGAAGTGTTGATTGAATATGCGCAATCGGTATCATCCCCATGAAAGCGGGGTCAATGGCTCTTGGACCTGTTTCAGGCCGATGATCAACCGATGGCAACACCTATGCCTGTGCTAACTGGGAAGCTGGATATATGAAGATCACCGAAGAAATCAAAGTCGGCAGCCTGAATGTTGCCTGTGACGGCGGCAAAGGCCACCTTGGTCACCCCACCGTTTACCTCAATCTCGAGGAAAAGGGCGAGGTGGTCTGCCCTTACTGCTCGAAGAAATATATTTTCGACAAATCCCAGGCCGAGCACGCAGCCCATTAATCCGTTTTGCCCGGCCACGGGTAAAAGGAACCAGCGTTAAGGCCGCCAATCCCTTTAACACCGGCAGCTTCTCGCTGAACCAATGACTGTCGCATGTCTTTGCCGTCGCGACACCGTTCGCGGCCCATCCACGGGGAAATCCTATGACGTCTGCACCAACCGCGCTTAACAGCTATCGTGCCCTTCCCGATCCGGACGGACATTTTGGCAATTTCGGGGGCCGCTTTGTGGCCGAAACCCTGATGCCGCTGATTCTCGAGCTGGAGCAGGCCTATAAGGATGCCAAGGCTGACCCTGCCTTTCAGAAAGAGCTCGACTATTATCTGAAGCATTATGTCGGCCGCGCAAACCCGCTTTATTACGCCGAACGCCTTTCCGAACATCTTGGCGGTGCAAAGATCTATTTCAAGCGCGAGGACCTGAACCATACCGGCGCGCACAAGATCAATAACTGTATCGGCCAAATCCTTCTGGCCAAACGCATGGGCAAAACCCGCATTATCGCCGAAACCGGTGCAGGCCAGCACGGTGTGGCAACCGCGACGGTATGTGCACGTTTTGGACTGCCCTGCACGGTTTATATGGGCTCGAAGGATATCGAGCGCCAATCGCCAAACGTTTTTCGCATGCGCCTGCTTGGTGCCGAAGTCAAACCGGTCAAATCCGGTTCCTGCTCGCTCAAGGATGCGATGAACGAAGCCCTTCGCGACTGGGTCACCAATGTCGAAGATACCTTCTACATCATTGGAACTGCGGCCGGGCCGCACCCGTATCCGGAACTGGTCCGTGATTTCCAATGCGTGATCGGCAACGAAGCCAAAGAACAGATCCTTGAACAGGAAGGCCGTCTGCCCGATCAAGTAATCGCAGCCGTCGGGGGTGGATCGAATGCGATTGGCCTTTTCCACCCGTTCCTTGATGACAAGGATGTCGAGGTTGTTGGCGTCGAGGCAGCCGGTCACGGCATTCACACCGGAAAACATGCCGCCAGCCTGAGCGCGGGGAAACCCGGCGTCCTGCATGGCAACCGTACCTATCTGCTGATGGATGATGACGGCCAGATCAAGGAAGCCGATTCGATTTCTGCTGGTCTGGATTATCCGGGTATCGGCCCGGAACACAGCTGGCTTAAAGATATCGGTCGTGCCCGTTACGAACCGATCGGTGACAAGGAAGCACTTGAAGCCTTCAAACTCTGTTCCGAACTCGAAGGCATCATTCCGGCACTGGAGTGCGCCCATGCCATCGCGCAGGTGATGAAAGAAGCACCGAAAATGGGCAAGGACAAGATCATCCTCATGTGTCTGAGCGGTCGGGGCGACAAGGACATTTTTACCGTGGCCGAAGCACTGGGAGTAGAACTGTGAGCGACGCAATCATCGGCGGCCGGGACCGCATTGCCAAACGTTTCGCCAAGCTCAAGGAAGAAGGCCGTGCCGGTCTGGTTACGTTCATTACCGCAGGTGACCCCGACCCGGAAGCATCGTTTGAAATCCTGAAAGCCCTGCCGGAAGCCGGTGCGGATGTGATCGAACTGGGTATGCCTTTTACCGATCCTATGGCTGATGGCCCGGCGATTCAGGAAGCATCGCTCCGTGCACTGGCGTCTGGCATGCATATGCGCAAGACCCTGTCGCTGGTCCGTGGTTTTCGCGATCAGGATCACGAAACGCCGATCATTCTGATGGGCTATTACAACCCGATCTATATCTATGGCGTTGCCGAATTCCTTGAAGATGCACGCAATGCAGGGGTTGATGGCCTGATTGTTGTCGATCTGCCACCCGAAGAGGATGCCGAACTTTGCGTCCCGACCGTGGAAAAGGGTTTGTCGTTCATTCGCCTGACAACACCGACCTCCGATGACAAACGTCTGCCGAAACTCGTTCAGAATACGTCAGGTTTTGTTTATTATGTCTCGGTTGCTGGCGTTACCGGTGCCGGTTCGGCAACCAATGACCAGATTGTCGAAGCCATGGCGCGCCTGCGTCGCTATACGGATTTGCCGATTGCCGTTGGTTTCGGTATCAAGAATGCGACCCAGGCCGCAGAAGTTGCCCGACAGGCGGATGCTGCTGTGGTCGGGTCGGCAATCGTATCAAAAATTGCCGAAAGTCTTGACGAAAACGGCAAGGCCACCGATAAGACCGCCTCTATGGTCACAGGCCTTGTTCGCGAACTTGCAGACGGGGTACGTAACGCGCGTAAATAACGCTGCGCGTTGCAGTGAAATGATCGATATAGGCAAAACCAAGGATCAGTATCCGATATGTCGTGGCTGACAGAATTCGTCCGTCCCAAGATTCAGAAACTTGTTCGCCGCACTGAAGTGCCCGAAAATCTCTGGCATAAGTGCCCGTCTTGCGAACAGATGATCTTCCACCGTGACCTGGCAAAGAACAAACATGTTTGCCAGCATTGCGGCCATCACATGCGTATTTCCGCCAAGGAACGTCTGGAACTCCTGTTCGATGATGGTAAATACCAGACCATCGAACTGCCGAATGTTCCGGTCGATCCGCTGAAATTCCGCGATCAGAAAAAATACACCGACCGCCTGAAAGCAGCACAGGCCAAAGCAACCTATAAGGATGCGCTGGCTGTTGCCCACGGGGAAGTCGGCGGCCATGCAACCGTCATTGCGGTATTCGATTTCTCCTTTATGGGCGGATCGATGGGTACTGCCGTTGGCGAAGGCATTGTCGCGGCTGCCGAACTAGCGACCGTTCAGGACGCGGCCCTTATCATCGTTCCGGCATCGGGCGGCGCACGCATGCAGGAAGGCATTCTCAGCCTGATGCAAATGGCACGCACCACGGCCGCGATCGAAAAGGTCAAGGAAAAGGGCCTGCCCTATTTCGTCCTTCTGACCGATCCGACCACCGGTGGTGTTTCGGCATCCTTCGCGATGCTCGGCGATATCCAGATTGCAGAACCGGGCGCACAGATCGGTTTTGCCGGTCGTCGCGTGATTGAAAACACCATTCGTGAAAAGCTTCCCGATGATTTCCAGACAGCAGAATATCTTCTGGACCACGGGATGGTCGATATGGTCGTGCCGCGCGGTGGGTTGAATGAAACCATCGGCCGCCTGATCGACATGATCCGTCGCACCAAGCCGGGTGCCGCGATCGTTCCGATCAAGGATGCGAAAAAGAAACCCGCGAAAAAGGCCGAGACCGAAGGTGACAACGCCAAGAAGTGACGCGATTCTTGTGCGTCTGGGTCAGCTTCATCCAAAAGTGATCGATCTTTCATTAGGTCGGATTACCCGCTTGCTCGACAAGCTGGGTAATCCGCACCTGAATTTGCCACCAGTCATTCATCTGGCCGGAACCAATGGCAAGGGATCAACACTGGCTTACCTGCGTGCCATCTATGAGGCCGCAGACCTTCGTGTTCATACATCGACTTCCCCCCATCTTGTTCGCTTTCACGAACGCATACGTCTGGCCGGTGAACTGATCACCGAAGACATGCTATGCGACCTTCTTGAAGAAGTAGAAGCAATCAATGACGGCGAACAGATAACCTTCTTTGAAATCACCCAGGCAGCAGCTTTTCTGGCCTATTCGCGGATTCCGGCAGACGTTGTTCTGCTTGAAACCGGTCTTGGCGGGCGGGTTGATGCATCCAACGTGATTGATAAACCGGCTTTGACCGTCATTACGCCGATCTCGCTTGATCATCAGGGCTTCCTTGGCGATACCATTGCCAAGATCGCCTTTGAAAAGGCAGGGATCATGAAGCCGGGCATCCCATGTGTTCTTGCGCCACAAAGCCTTGAGGCATTTGATACGCTTGCCCGCCATGCTGGCGATATCGGAAGCCCCCTGATCACGAATTTCGGCATCACCGCCGAGCGCGAGGATGGCTTTACACTTTGTATAGCCGAAGAAGAATTTGATCTGCCCTTGCCCGCCCTGCCCGGTCGCCATCAATTCATCAATGCCGCAACCGCCATTACCGCAGCACGCCATGCCGGTATCCCCAATATCGCAGGGCCGGATTTGGCAACAATTGCCCGCGGGATCAGCCAAGCCAGTTGGCCCGCACGCCTTCAGAAGCTGACCGAAGGGCCGCTGTGCGATGCCCTGCCTGAGGGGTGCGAGCTTATTCTGGATGGCGGACACAATATCGCAGCTGCCGAAGTCATCGCAGACTGGCTGTCCCGGCAGCCCGAAGGCGACACCATTGCGATCATGGGAATGCTTGATAACAGGGATCCAGTCGCATTCCTGCAGCCGCTGGCCCCTCATATCACATCATTTGCCGGCATTCCGATCCCGGGAGATCACGAAGTCCACAGCGCCGATACGTTGCGCGATGCCGCCACCACGGCAGGAATCGCAAACGCACATGCCTGCGAAACCTTGGATGATGCGTTGGCTGTTCTGAAAAACGCTGTCGCAGAACCCAAAAGAGTTTTGATTTTGGGGTCGCTTTATCTGGCAGGTGTTGTGCTGGAAAATCATGCCTGATCTGGCAAGATCTCGTGATCAGATTTCCGGTAAACGCACTTTATTGTTTACCGCTGACGAGCTACCGCCACCGGTTCCACTACCATTTGATGATCCGTCGTCATCCTTGCGCAGGCGAAGGCTGCCAGCTTTATGAACCTTTCGCCGGTCTCCGGCTACACCGGGCGGCAATCCGCCCGAGGCACCAGCTTTCGAAACCTGATTCCTTACATGCTCCATACGGTCATAACGACCAGCTTCGCGCCGAACAGAGCGACCAGTCACCCATGTGTAACCCAACACATAAAGCAGAAATCCCCCTACACCGATGGTAAGGGTCAGGAACTGCAAAACCGGTAGGAAACTCCCGAATAGCTGTCCGCCGCCATAAATCATGAAAATGCAAACCGCCGCCACGGGTGCCAGTGCAAGGAAGAATATCCCACGCACCTTGTGGCGGATCGGCCCGTAATGCATCAGCATTGCGTAAAACAGGTACATCAGTGCGATGAACATTATGAGTTTGATCAGCAGCACGAAATGGTCGACCGCCGGAAGACGCTGGTTACGGTCATAAACGCCAAAGACAACGAACAAACCGTGCAGGAAAAGACCGAAAATTCCGAACGTAATCAGAAAGCGCATCCACGAGGACGCACTGAAGAACCTACGCCATCCTAATCCGTTGGACCGCGCAACCCGTTCGGCTTTTTTGGCCTTCTTGCGCCGATTTGCCAGCTTCATGTCGTCATGCAGCTCGCGCGTCGGTTCTGCGGTTTCAATTCCGAGGCCTTGTGGCTTGAAAACCGGTTTATCTTCCATCGTCGGCAATGACCGGTTCTCCCGTTTCCCGAAGGGAAGTTGCACTGCGATGGACCATATCAATCCCTGTGCGTCCTGATAAGCCCAAAGCGACATGCTGCCATAAATGGTCAGAATCCGATCATGATCAAAACTTTCATTTTGTAATCGATACGATTATTAAAATACTCGACCTCTCCTGACGATCTCCTGTCAGGAGCAAAGCCCAAAACCGGCAATATATTCCCGCTTTCAATGATGCCCCACTCGACTTAGCCCGCCGGATCGGGCATTCTGCGGGCCATCAAATCAAACGAATGAATGAGCATTAGACGCATGACAGATTCTGCGCCATCCACCGGTCAATCCCCCCGCCGCGTCGTTCTGGTTGACGGATCGGGCTTTATTTTCCGGGCCTTCCATGCCTTGCCACCGATGACCAGCCCGGATGGTACACCCGTGAATGCGGTGTATGGTTTCTGTACCATGCTGATGAAATTGCGCGAAGATACCAAACCTGATCATATGGCGGTTATCTTCGATACCAAGGGTAAGTCGTTCAGAAATGACTTCTATCCCGAATACAAAGCGCACCGTCCGCCGCCGCCCGAAGAACTGGTCCCCCAGTTCGGGCTTATCCGTGATGCGACGCGTGCCTTCAACCTGCCTTCGATCGAACTCGAAGGATACGAGGCCGATGATCTGATCGCGACCTACGCCCGACAGGCTGAGGCCGAAGGTTCCGATGTGATTATCGTGTCTTCGGACAAGGACCTGATGCAACTTGTCACGGACCGGGTGCAAATGTTTGATGCGATGAAGAATCGCACCATTGGCGCGCCGGAGGTTCTCGAAAAATTCGGCGTCACACCGGATAAGGTCATTGATATTCAGGCATTGGCTGGCGATTCCGTTGATAACGTACCCGGTGTACCAGGCATCGGTATCAAAACCGCAGCCCAACTGATTGATGAATATGGCGATCTGGATGGTTTGCTGGAACGTGCAGGAGAAATCAAGCAACCCAAACGCCGTGAGAAACTGATCGAGAATGCCGAACTGGCCCGCGTTTCGCGCGATCTGGTAACCCTCAAAACCGACGTTCCGGTTGTTGAGAAACTTGATGGCTTCGAACTGCGCGAACCTGATCCGGATGTTCTTTTAAGCTTTGTTTCAACACATGGCTTTAAATCACTGATTTCTAAAATAAAGGCGAAATTCGGTGGTTCTGTTGATGCCGACGGCATTGTCGAACCCGGAACCGGCGTCAATGATATCAGTGTTGAAAAGGCAGAATATGAACTGGTGCAGGATGAAGATCGCCTAAAGCACTGGATTTCAATGGCTGAATATGCCGGTACGGTTGCTGTTGATACGGAAACCACATCACTTAATGCCCATCAGGCCAAGCTGGTTGGCATTTCGCTTTCGACCGAACCGGGCAATGGTTGCTACATCCCTGTTGGGCACGGACAGGGTCATGGTGAAAGCGGCGAAGCCCAGGGTGGATTTGATTTCGAGGCCCCCGCCGAGACACCGGTAAAAGTCGAAGTGCCAAAACAAATCCCGCTTGATCGCGTGATTGCTTTGCTCAACCCCCTTCTGGAAGACCCGGGTGTTCTCAAAGTCGGCCAGAACCTGAAATACGATATGATCGTATTGTCGCGCCACGGCATCAATGTCTCCCCGATAGATGACACCATGGTGCTGTCCTATGTTTTGGACGGCACAAGCCACGGCCATGGTATGGATGAATTGGCCGAACTGCATCTGGATTACAAACCGATCAAATTTTCCGATGTTTGCGGATCAGGCAAAACCCAGATCACCTTTGATCAGGTGCCGCTCGACAAGGCGCTTGATTACGCCGCCGAAGACGCCGATATAACGCTCCGTCTGCACCGGCTTCTGAAGCCCCGGATTGCGCAGGAACACATGGCCAGCGTCTATGAAACGCTCGAT
>CAMPHD010000109.1 GCA_946885765.1 uncultured Thalassospira sp. | reverse complement strand
CGCTTCCTCCCTGATTGCTCTGATTTGTGACAGATGTTCTCAACTGTCATTCTGTTCTTTCAAAAACGTTACGAACCACCAAAAATAATTGCAAGCGAAAATTATGAAGAATTTTAATTTTCGATAATGAAATAGTAATTCAGGGTTGTAATAATTTGTAATATATAGATTTTTTGTAAATGGTGGATTTGTTTTGTTTGCGAGGGAATGTCTTGCTCGAACGGAATCGTTCTGGAAAATCGACCAGAATCGTTTGAAATCGAAAAAAAATGGATACGACCATCTGTTTCCTTGAAGCATAAGATTACGGCCTTAAATCATGTGTGACTTACCTCGCCCCGATAAGGGGATAGGGAGGTGGACCGTTTATCGATCGGTTCTGCGAAGAGCCGTGCAGCATCAGATGCCAGACGCAATCTTGTTGCAAAGCGTTGCACGCAAGGTGTTTGCGATTGCCAAATGGGCTTTTTACTTGCGAAGATGTGGCAACCACCACGGATCGAACTAGATGATGGTCATGACTTTCATGCTTCGATCCCAAAGCAAAATTCCGGAGGCATTCCCATGGTTTCTCTAAAAGACCCGTCCTTATTCACTCAGCAGGCTTATATCGGCGGTGAATGGGTTGACGCCCCAGACGGCAAAACCGAACAAGTTACCAATCCCGCGACGGGCGAAGTGCTTGGCACGGTGCCGGTGTTGGGCCGCGATGCCGTTGCCCACGCAATTGAAGTTGCCGAAAAGGCGCAAAAGCAGTGGAAAAAACGCACGGCCAAGGAACGGTCGGCCATTCTGATGAAATGGTACGATCTGATGATGGAAAATCAGGAGGACCTTGCGCGCCTGATGACGGCCGAACAGGGCAAGCCGCTTGCAGAATCGCGCGGCGAAATCGCCTATGCCTCGTCCTTCCTGCAATGGTTCGCCGAAGAAGGCAAACGCATCTATGGTGACGTCATTCCGACTTTCGCACCGGGGCGCCGTGTTGTCGTTTTGAAAGAACCGGTTGGGGTTTGCGCAGCAATCACGCCGTGGAACTTCCCGACCGCGATGATCACCCGCAAGGCCGCACCGGCATTGGCCGTTGGCTGTGCGATGGTCGTCAAACCAGCGATGGAAACCCCGTATTCTGCACTGGCCATGGCAATTCTGGCCGAACGCGCCGGTTTGCCAAAGGGGCTTTTGTCTATTGTTACCGGTGATGCCAAAACCATCGGTGCCGAAATGACCGAAAACCCGATTGTCCGCAAATTGACCTTTACCGGATCGACCGCGGTTGGCCGTTTGCTGATGCGTCAGTGTGCCGACACAGTCAAGAAAATCAGCCTTGAACTTGGCGGTAACGCACCGTTCATCGTCTGTGAAGATGCCGATATCGATGCCGCTGTCGAAGGGGCGATTGCCTCGAAATACCGCAACAGCGGCCAGACCTGTGTTTGTGCCAACCGCATCTTCGTCCATGACGCGGTTTATGACGAATTTGCCGAAAAATATGCCGCCAAGGCATCGACAATGAAAGTGGGTGATGGCACCGAAGAAGGTGTTGTTCTGGGCCCGCTGATCACGGAAAAAGCTGTCGAAAAGGTCGAAAACCAGATTGCCGATGCTCTTTCCAAGGGCGGTCGGGTGCTGACTGGTGGCAAGCGTCATGCAAAGGGCGGTAGCTTCTTTGAGCCGACCGTGATTGCCGATGCCAATCGCGACATGCTGGTCTTCCGCGAGGAAACTTTTGGTCCGATGGCACCGCTGATCCGTTTCCACAGCGACGATGAAGTGCTTGAAATGGCCAACGATTCCGAGTTCGGCCTGGCATCGTACTTCTATTCGCGCGACATAAGCCGCATCTGGAAGCTGGCCGAAGGCCTTGAAACCGGTCTGGTCGGTGTCAATGCCGGTGTGATCGCGACCGAAGTGGCTCCCTTTGGCGGTTACAAACAATCCGGTATCGGGCGTGAAGGTTCGAAATACGGCGTCGAGGATTATCTGGAAGTCAAATATGTCTGCATGGCTGGCATTGACGATTAAGGCATTTTCGGGTTTCCGAAACAATAAAGGCGCTGTCACTTCGACAGCGCCTTTTGTTTCTGCATGAAATCGCAATGTTATGCTGCGTTATCCTGCTTTTTCTTGTCATCGGCTGTGATCGACTGGACCGAGCCATCCGAAAGTTCAGACTGAAGGGCTGTGAAAACATCGAACATATTTGGGTTGAAGGCAATTTCGGCCTGCATGCGATCACGTCGTTCTGACGGTGTTTCTTCACCATTGTTCTGCTTGTTGGCAAGCGTCGCGCCATTCAGCTTTTCCTCGATTGCGTCAGCAATCGTTTTTTCGATGGCCTGACGTTCGGTTGCGCCCATCTTTGCCAGGCTTTCCTCATCAAGGCCCATCGATTGCAGGATCTTGCGGCGCATCTCTTCGATCTTGCGCTCTTCAAGTTCCTTCACATAGGTCGTGAAGCCGTGTTCCTTGATGTAGGCGATGTCGGCATTTTTTTCCTTGTCCTCTTCGGGCAGGGGCTGACTGTTCGAGGCAATGGTTTTTGCCGCCGCATAGGTGCTTTTCGCACTGGATGCGATGTTGCTGATGCTCATCAGGGTGTCATATATCGCCATCCCGATCCTCCATGGGAAAATAATGCCGGTAAAAAGAAATCATGGGATCGCAGGTTGCAAATCTCGTGCCGCGATTTATCGGAAAACTTTACCGGGCAAGAGCAACCAGCGTATCAAGCATTCGACTAGCCGTCTTGCCGTCCCAACCGGCAGGTCGGAAAGGAACTGGTGGTGCTGTTCTGTTCGTAAGGTTGGTGGCGGTTCGGACCAGATCTGCCGGTTCGCAAAGTTCCAGCGCGGACGCGTTAAGTGCAGTGGCGCGTTCGGTGGTTGGTCGCAAAATGCATCCCGCCTTGCCTAGCCAGACGCATTCATCAATTATTCCGCCGGAATCTGTTATCACATAGCGTGCGGCAACAAGAGCCGCCAGAAAATCGGGATAGAGCATCGGCGCTACGATCTTGATGTTTCCGGCATTGCGGATGCGACGCCAAAGGCCGTTTTGTGCAATGGTGCCTTGTGCCCGCGGGTGAAGCGGCCAGATGATTGGTGTTTCGCGGGCAAGGTCGATGATTGCATCAATGATCGAAGTCAATCGCACAATATTGTCGATATTTTCCGCACGATGTAGCGTCAATAGAACCGGACCCGTTTGCACCGATGGAGACCAGATCGCCGTTGTTGATCCGCCGAAGCGAAGCATCGCATCAATTACGATATTACCGACATTATGAATGCCTTTAGCATTGATGCCTTCCTCATGAAGGTTGTTGGCTGCGGCTTCATCCGGGGCCCAGTGCATATTGCACAGGCTGTCAATTTCTGTCCGGTTGGCTTCTTCGGCAACGGCATCAAACCCGCCACGCAACCCGGCTTCCAGATGGATCAGGTAAGCGGAGTTCCTTTTTGCCGCGCGCGCGACACCCAAAGAGCCGTTAACATCACCAATGACAATCGTCCCTTGTGCCGGTGATTGGCCGAGCACCCGGCAATAGGCATCGTCTGCATTCTGAACAAGCGTGACCCGGCTATTTCCCGGTTGCCCGATTCCAAGCCGGATTTCGGGGGCAGGTAAGCCAAGCGAAAGACGCAAACCTTCGGAAAGGGCCAGATTCCAATGTTGACCGGTATCGATCAGGCGCAGGATAAAGGGCAGATCGTCACGCTTTTCCTGCCATGCCAGATAAAGAGCCGCTGCCTTGATCAGGTTGGGGCGGGTGCCATAGACCAGATCGAAGATCATTGCGGCGTTTTTCCTGATGAATGCTCAAACCGGGTTGGCGTATGATAACGTGTTGTCTTCTATATCATTTTGGCGGGCCGGTTACCAAACGGGATAGGGCGTCGGTCAAAAAATATGATAAAATTTTCGAAAACGAATTGTTTTTGGTGTGATTTTTTTCTAAATAGAAACGCAAAACCAGTTGAATCGGTCGAATGCAGGGTAAAAATCAGTTGCCGCAATGGACCGGAACGGTACGACAGACCAACTGTCGGCTTGGGAGGAAACAGAAATGACCGATACACGCTACATTCTGGCGATTGATCAGGGAACCACCAGTTCGCGCGCCATTGTTTTCGATGCCAATGGCCGATCCGTGGCCGTCGCGCAGCAGGAATTCCCGCAACATTTCCCCAATAGTGGCTGGGTCGAACATGACCCTGAAGACCTTTGGGAAACAGTTGCTACTGTTTGCCGCGAAGCCCTGTCGCGGGTCGATATCGCCAATGTCGCGGCGATTGGCATCACCAACCAGCGTGAAACGACGGTGGTCTGGGATCGGAAAACCGGCAAGGCGGTTTATAACGCCATCGTCTGGCAGGATCGTCGTACCGCTGCACTTTGCCATGATCTGAAACGGCGCGATCCGGAACTTGAAACGAATGTGAATAATCGAAGCGGGCTTTTGATCGACCCGTATTTCTCGGCAACGAAGGTTGCGTGGATACTTGATCATGTAACCGGCGCACGGGCCCGTGCCGAACAGGGCGACCTGGCCTTTGGCACGGTCGATTCATTCCTGCTGTGGCGTTTGACCGGGGGCAGGTCGCATGCGACCGATGCGACCAATGCGGCACGCACCAATCTTTTCAACATTCGTGACAATGCGTGGGATGACCGGCTTTGTGAGATATTCCGCGTCCCCAAATCCATGCTGCCAGAGGTCAAGGATTGTGCCGCCGATTTCGGTATGGTGGATGCGGAATTGTTTGGCCGTGAAATCCCGGTACTTGGTATGGCAGGCGACCAGCAGGCAGCTGCGTTCGGCCAATGCTGCTTTGAACCGGGCGATATCAAAAGTACCTATGGCACCGGTTGCTTCGTGATCCTCAATACCGGGGACGAGGCGGTGACATCACAGCACCGTTTGCTGACTACGGTCGGGTATCGTTTGAATGGCAAAACCAGCTATGCCATCGAAGGGGCGATCTTCGTTGCCGGGGCAGCGGTGCAGTGGTTGCGTGACGGACTTGGCATCATCAAGTCGGCCGCCGAAAGCGAAGGGTTAGCCAAATCGCTTGATGACAATCACGGGGTTTATCTTGTTCCGGCCTTTACAGGACTTGGCGCACCTTATTGGGATCCGGACGCGCGCGGTGCCATTTTCGGGCTGACCCGCGATACCGGTCCGCGTGAATTCGTCCGAGCGGCACTTGAAAGCGTTTGTTATCAGACGTTTGACCTGTTCGAAGCCATGGCGGCAGATGGTGTTTCGCCCAAAGCCGTTCGGGTTGATGGTGGTATGGTTGCCAATGACTGGCTGTGCCAGTATCTGTCCGACATTCTCGATATCCCGGTTCAACGCCCGGTGGTGACGGAAACAACGGCGCTTGGTGCGGCCTATCTTGCGGGGTTGCAGGCGGGGATTTATCGCGATCTCGATCATATTGCCGAGAATTGGCACATGGACGCGGAATTCAAGCCGGAACTTGAAGGCGGTCGGCGCAATCATCTTTTGGCGGGATGGAAAAGCGCGGTCAAACGGGTGATGACGGAACAGGGCTGATGACCAAGGATGTTGTCGGCCGGTTTTACAGGCTGGTCATTGCCGTAATTGCTTTGTAAGATCGGGACGGTACCGCGCGGTACCGTCCTTTCTTTTTGCGGGATGTTCGCCCGTACTTTCATGGAACTGCTGCTATTGATTGCTGGCGCGACCGTTTGGGCTTGCCACCGGGCGGCTGGGGGAAAAGATGCTTGATCTGGTCGTTGGAAAAGTCGGCCCTGTTTTTTTGACGATCCTTTGTGGTTATCTTTTAACCCGTTTCCGCGTTATCAGCCGTGAAGGTATTCCGTTCCTTGCCCGCCTTGCGATGAATGCCTTTATCCCTGCTATGCTGTTTCAAACCCTGTCGCAATCCGACATCAGTGCGCATTTTGATTTGCGCTTGTGGGGCAGTTATTATGCGGGCGCACTTCTGAACTTTTTGCTGGTGTTTATGGTTGCGCGTGCGTGGCTGAAGGCCAGAACGGACGAAGCCGCCGTAACTGCCATGGGCGGGGTTTTCTCCAACATTGTGTTGTTGGGCATTCCGCTGGTTCAGGCGGTATACGGGGAAGAGGGCCTTGTGCCACTTCTGATTATCCTGTCAATCCATCCGCTGACCTTGCTGGGATTGACCGTGATGATCGTGGAAGGTTCTCGTTCTGGCGGCGGGCATTGGTTGCCAAATGTTGCGCGCAGTGTGGTTAGGGTGCTGCGCAATCCGATTATCGTCGCGATTATTCTGGGTGTGCTGGCATCCCTGATTAATCTTCGGTTACCTGAGATGGTCGACGGAACGTTGGAACGGTTCCGGACGGCGGGGCCAACGATTGCATTGCTGCTGGTGGGGGCCGGACTTTACGGGCAGTCCGTTCGCGGCAATATGTCGGCAAGCATGTTGTGCACAGTTGCGAAAATGTTCGTGCAACCGGTTCTGGTGTTCCTGATTGCACATTTTGTTTTCGATCTGCAGCCGCTGTGGTTGACCATTGTGGTACTGATTGCGGCCCTTCCTGCGGGGGCGAATGTGGCAATCATTGCGGGCAGCTATAATGTCTGTATCGACCGCTCCTCGACCACGATCTTGGTTACAACCCTGATTAGTGTGATCACCCTGCCGCTTATTGTTCTTTACGCCGGGCCGTATTGATCGTCGCTGGCGGCAGCAAGAATCTGATCCATCAGATGTATTTCTGCGTCGATGCCCAGTATGCAGGGATTGTGGATTCCGGTCATTATTGTATCGAGAAAGACGGCAATGGCGTCATTATGTCCCTTGTCCGGACTGGCCAGTAATGGTTTTCGCAAGATTGTCTTGCCATTTATCACCAGTTTTCGCCAATCGTTGATGATTGCGGCAAAGCCTGGGGCTGATACTTCCAGAACTTCCTTTGATGTATTCCTTCGGGCGGCGCGCAAATAGGAAACTTCGCCGCGCGATCCATCGGCGAAGGTCAGATGCCAAATACTGTCTCCCGCCTCGCGGTCAATCCAGTCGCATTGCAATCTGAGCATTTCAGTTTCAGCAAGGGCTGAAAGCAGATCGATGAAATGGCTGATTTCGCCGATTGTTCTCCCGCCCTGTCCCTGTCGGTTAAGCCAGTGATCGGTCGGGACAGAAGGAGGGCGAACCTGATAGCGGAACTGCATTTTGCCTTTTGGCAGATGTTTTTTCAGCATTGCCGTCATTGGTGCGAAGCGCCTGTTATGCCCGATCATGAAGACCTGCGGGCTGTTTTGTTTCGCAACTTGTCTAAATGATTCAAGCTGTTCCCGACTGACACAAAGCGGTTTTTCCAGCCAGACATGTTTCCCGGCATTTAATGCCTTACAAGCGAGTTCAGCATGACTGTCATGACGGGTGGCAATCAAAACCGTGTTGATATCCGGATTTGCAAGAATGTCATCGGCAACGGATAGTGCGATCGTATCGGGAAGTTGACGCCGGATCGCAAGGGCTGAAAGGCCGGACTGCGAAACGACGGCCTTGATTGTGACGCCCTTTAGTCGTCTTAGTCGCGGCAGCAAGGTGCTGACCATATAATTCCCGACACCGATCAATCCGATCCCGATTGTGCTGTTGCTGGCGGTATTGATCTGCGCTACCGGTTTATATGCTTTGGGGCGGTTATCGACATTCTGATACCGGATGACGGTTGCCATCATCGACGGGGAGCCAAGAAAATCGGCGGCATCTTCCAGATCAATCTGCTGCGAAACAAGCGGAATCGGGTTCAGTTTGCCGCTTTCAAGAAGGGCGAGGGCTGCTTGCATGTTCCGTTTCACGGTCCAGCGCACATGGCCGATCGGGTAATCCTGTCCTAATTGCTCGTAGTTCGGGTCATATCGACCTGGACCATAGGATCGCACCTGCCGTATCGTGATTTCCTTGCGATAAAGAACATTTCGGGCTGCCTTTGGGGCAATGTCTCCGACACAGACAATGATGCCGCGATCTCGGCAAAGCCTTGCGCTTGCTTCAATTATGGTACCCGTTTCGTTGCCGCTGGTACAAATCAACACAGCATCAAATTGATCCTCGGGCGCATTCCGGATTTCCGCGTATGAGTTGCGGGCTCCGCTTGCTGTCGCCATCTCCCGGCTTTCCGGGATGGGTTCTATCACGGTTACAATTGCGCCAGCCGCAAGTGCCGTCTGGGTCACCAGCTGGCCGATCAGCCCGCATCCGACCACGGCAACCCTATGCCCGATAACAAGCTCGCCTTGCCGGACGGTATGCAGGGCAATGGCGTAAAGGGTGGCAAAGGCAGCTTTCTCGCTGGTAACCGCATTTGGGACAGGACAGGACAGATTGCGTGGGACAATATTGTATTCGGCATGGTTCGCGTGGCCCAAACCGGCACAGGCGACACGCTGCCCGATATCAAATTCAGTGACATCCTGAGCCATCGCCACGACGATCCCGCAACTGGCATATCCGGTCGCCAGTGGTTTGCCTAGTCGCCCTTTAACGGCATTGATGGTTGCCCGCGCACCGTCACGACGGAACTTTTCAATGGTCAACGCAACCAGATCCGGCCGCTGCCATGCCTTGCGTATAAGGGATGCCCCGGTTTCGTTTGCCTGCTGCCTTTCGGTGCCAGTGCTGATGACGGATATTTCTGTGCGGACCATGATGGTGCCGGGCAACAGGGCGGGGACGGGGCAATCGGCAACAGCAATCCGTCTTTCACCGGGGAAGCGCAACAATGCCCGCATATCCGTCATAATACCGTCCCTGTGCACGTTATGGATGAAATGTAAGACAGGAATTAAATCATATCGGTTTGTACAGGTCGATCCTGCTAACGCGTGATCATGTGTTTGATTTGGACTTTTTTCTTTGTTTCAAATTAGTGGTTGCCGACTGGATTTGGATTTTGTATACAATATACGTATATGC
>CAMPHD010000108.1 GCA_946885765.1 uncultured Thalassospira sp. | reverse complement strand
CGATACGCCACCCGCCTTCTGCGGCGGTTTTTGACATGAAATTTCCGACAGTCCGGACGCTGTCGACCGTAATTTCACCCTGAAGGCGTTTTTTCTTTTCGTCATATTGGCGCTCAATAACTTTGAGATCACCATGTCCGCCACCGGCAACACGACGAAAAACCGGATTTTCCGGATCAATATGCAGGCCTTCCGGGGCGTCGCCAAACAACCCGCCCCCTTGATCACCATCACCAGAAAGTACGAAACGTGCCATTCGATAGGCCAAAGTTGCCTTGCCGACACCGCGTGGTCCGCAGAGTAGCCATGCGTGATGCATACGCTTGCTGTTCCAGGCATCCAGAACCGTTTTTTCCGCTTCTGTATGGCCAATAAAATGGTCGTTGCGCCGCGGCGTGGGGAATGCGCCCTCTTCTTCTTGTTCTCCAACAGCCATTGATCAAAGCCCCTGCCCGGATAATCGGGATGAAACAACCGAAATCATTCGTTCGCAAACCAGATCAATGTCACCATCTGCATCGACAATTTCGCAACGTTCCGGGTTTTTCCGGGCAATTTCGATGAAGCCGTTGCGAAGCCGCTGATGGAATTCCGTTCCCATGCGTTCGAAACGGTCCTCGGCCGCACTGACATTGGCGAAACGCGCCCCTGCCCGTTCCAAACCAACTTCTACGGGAAGATCGAAAATCAGGGTCAGGTCAGGTTTGAAATCGCCAATCGCGATCTGCCACAGATTCTGGATATATTCAGCCCCAAGACCGTGTCCAAATCCCTGATAGGCCACCGAGGAGTCAGCAAACCGGTCACACAAGACCACCTTGCCGTCGGCAAGAGACGGGCGGATGGTTCGTTCCACGTGATCTCGGCGTGACGCAAACATCAACAAGGCTTCGGTCACAGCGTCCCAGCGTCCCGGGTCGCCAGTCAATAACAGGTTTCTGATTTCTTCTGCACCGGGGGAACCGCCGGGTTCGCGCGTTACGACAACGTCTCGTCCGCGCTGATGAAACCAGCTTTCAAGTCGGCGTATCTGGGTTGTCTTGCCGCTGCCTTCACCACCTTCAAAGCTGATGAATAAACCTGGCACCCCACTCAACCGTTCGCTCCCCATAGCAGATATTTGATTGCGGCACCGATGCGCCCGATAAAGCCAAGGCGATCAACTTCGGTTGCCGCATAAAGCGGAAATTCATGCGGCTCGCCCCCCGGAAGCTCAACTTTCAGGGTTGCGACCTGCTGCCCGGCTGTAATCGGTGCCGGTATCGGGCCCTCGTACACGACCGAAACTTTCATATCGTCACGGTTTGTGCGCGGCAGTGTCAAAAGGATATCCTGATCAGTGACCAGATCAACTTTGGCTTCCGACCCCAGCCAGACATTTGCGCTACTGACGACTTCGCCCGCATCAAACAGGTCATAATTGTCAAACTCGCGGAAACCCCAATCCAGAAGTTTCTGCGACTCTGTCCGGCGCTCCCGCACAGAACCAAGGCCGTTAACAACAAGAATCAGACGACGTCCATCGCGTTCCGCGGTTGCAGTCAATCCGTAACCGGCCGTTTCCGTATGACCGGTCTTCATGCCATCAACACCCGCACTGGTGCCCAATAGAGGGTTTCTGTTCGGCTGACGGATACCGTTATAGGTGAATTCCTTGACCGCATAGAGTTTATAGAGTTCGGGAAAGTTCCGGACGGTGTCGCGGGCTAGAATTGCCAGATCATGAACGGTAACAAGATGCTCTTCGTCCGGCCAGCCGGTCGCGTTTTTGAAAACAGACTTGGTCATACCGATCTTGCGCGCTTCGGCAGTCATTTCCTCGGCAAATGCTTCTTCGGTACCAGCAAGACCTTCCGCGACGACGATGGCAGAGTCATTACCTGACTGAACAATAATACCATGCAGCAAGTCGTTGACCGAAACGTCGGAATTCACTTCGACGAACATTTTCGATCCACCCTTGCGCCAGGCCTTTTCACTGACGTGGAATGTATCGTCAAGCGAGACGCTACCACTTTTGATCCGCTCGAACAGCATGTGAACCGTCATCATTTTGGTCATGGATGCCGGTTCAGTCAGCACATCACCGTTTTTGTCGAGCAAAACGGTTCCGGTGTCATAATCCATCAAATAGGCTTCGCGCGCCGTCGTTTCGAGCGCGTGCACGCTGGTCAGGGATATCGCCATGGCAGAACCAAATATCGTGGCCCCGGCCACTACCCGGTTCAGTTTCGTTTTGAACGGAATTGGCGGCATCAAACTCATAACGTCCTAACCTTGTTCTTTAAATTAACTGTCATACCGCCCGGCTCCTCAGGCGGAAGAAGATCGGTCTCTATGTCGCAAATTCGGCAAAATTGTGCAACTGCTTCAACTTTTCTGCAAAATCCGAACTATCGTTACCGGAGATGACCTTAACAACCCGAGACACTGTTTTGCAAAGCACCGTCAGCACATTCCACAACGACTTTTGCACCATTCTGGCCCGTTGCAATCACCCGTTCGAGCAAAATGTCCGCTTCGGGAACGGTGTTCAAGGGCCCAAGACGAACGCGATAAAAGGTTGTGCCCTTGACATCAATCGGTTCGATCTTGCTCGGAGCCATATCATACAACCGGTTTCTAAGATTAAGGGCATTGTCATAAACCGAAAATGCACCTGCCTGAACATAGATAGAAGATGGCGAAACCGGTTCCACCCGAACAACTGCACTTTCTTCCACCGTGCCATCAAGGGGTGTCTGGGACACAACCTGGGTTGAGGCCCCACCTTCAGTTGGTGGGGTCAGTTTGATGGTTGATTTTGTCGGTTCTCCGCTGTCGGTGATCGGTCCGTCATTATCCAGACGAACGGTCTCTACCGTATCACGCGGTGCTGCTGAAACGGTTTGCTGTTCGGCAACAGTAACGGCTGGTGCAGCTTTGCCCTGGGCTATGGCTGCGATCTGGCGGCTTTCATCTTCGATGACTTCAACCAGAACCTTGGCGGTTCCTTTTTGCTCGAACCCGAGCAACTGGGCCGCGCGACGTGACATGTCAATGATGCGGCTGTGCGCAAACGGCCCGCGATCATTGATGCGGACCTTTAGAGAACGTCCGTTTTCAAGGTTGGTCACACGCACGACACTCGGCATCGGAAGTGTACGATGTGCTGCGGATACTTCGTACTGATCAAATATCTCGCCGTTCGCGGTTTTCTTGCCATGGAATTTGGGGCCATACCAGGAAGCAATACCTGTTTCCTTGTATTCATAGTCAGCCGCCGGGTAATACCATTGCCCGGCAATCTCGTATGGATTGCCAACTTTATAGGAGCCAATCTGTACGGGCTGCTGCTGCGCACCGCCAATACGTTTGACCCCATGGACCGCAAGCTGCGTTTCGGCGCAACCGGCCAATAAAACGGTAATGGCAAGTGCACCAGCAGCCCAACGCCCTTTGTTCCAGCCCTGCATAAGCGCCTTGCGCGCGTTTCTCGGCATTCAGTTGTCCCCGTCCAGAGAATGAGTCCGCGTATAATTTGCCAAAGCAATCAGCGACCGGCGATTGCGTCAGCAAGTGTACCAACTGCAATTGCAAAATAGGTAGACCGGTTCCAATGCATGATGGTGTGGAAATTGTTATAAACCATATAAGCAGGTCCGGCACCGTCATTTACGATAACAATTGACGCCTCCATGTCAGCCATCGGAAGGCTGGAACCATCCGGCATACGAACACCAAGTTTCTGCCATTCACTGATCGGTTTGCGAATTTCACGCCCGGTAATTGATTTATCAAGATCGCCAGGAATGCTGACTTTGCGCCCCCAACGTTCATCGGTTTTCCAGCCGACCGTTGAAAGATAGTTTGCGGCGGATGCAAACACGTCTTCTTTGGCTCCCCAAAGATCAATCTTTCCGTCGTCGTTCCCGTCACGGGCATAGTTCAGGAAGGTGGAAGGCATAAATTGCGCCTGCCCCATGGCCCCCGCCCAGGAACCTTCCATCTTTTCCGCAGCAATGTGCCCGGCATCAATAATTTTAAGCGCATTGATCAATTCTGTGCGGAAATACTCAGCCCGGCGACCTTCAAATGCAAGGGTCGCAAGCGAATCAACGACAGAATACCCGCCGGTATGACGCCCAAAACCGGTTTCAATACCCCAGAATGCGGTCAGATAATGCCCGGGAACGCCGTATTTTTTAGCTGCAGCATCAATAATGGCACGGTTCTCGGCATATTTACGTCGACCTTCATTTATACGCGACTGCGGCACAACCCGTTGCAGATACTGTTCAAATGTCAGTTTGAATTCCGGCTGGCTGCGGTCGTACTCGATCACTTTCGGGATTGGTTGCGTATTGGCAAAGGCAACATCCAGTGTCGATTGGGAAATGCCCTTTGACGCCGCATCTTTTTTGAAATCAGCCAGCCAGACATCAAAGCCTTCCGTCGTAAATGCCGGCAACTCGTCCGTATTGGTCTGGGCGAACGCTGGTGAAATCGTCACGAGCATGCCGATAATTGAAGCTACAGTCCCGATGGTCCGATAATTCATTTTGCTCGCCTCGTGCCGGTTTGGTTTGATGTTCCCGGTCAATTCTTTACCAGGTCCCTAGTATTCTTTGCTGACATACTCATTTTGAGTTCTGCATATTGCTGATACCGCCTCACACGTTAAGACTTGTTAAATGTCTGTCGGCCTACCAGCCGGAATTTGGATACGTGAGAAACTTTGCCAAGCTGAAACTGACATATTGACAGGTTCATCCCGGCAATTTATTGAGGGCGCGCAGGGCGATAAACGCCACCACAATGCGGAGAGATGGCAGAGTGGTTGAATGCACCGGTCTTGAAAACCGGCGTGCCTTTACGGGTACCCAGGGTTCGAATCCCTGTCTCTCCGCCACTTCCCTGATCAGTTACCGATTTTAGCCCGTGTTTAAGACAAGTGTTTTTGTCATAGCGGTTAGTTGCGCGTCTAAATCGGTTCAGCTCGATCACAAGATGCAAACAGATAAAATTACGCGCCTTTCAACAGTGTTTCAGGCACTTGAAGCGCCTTTGTAACCGGGTACATGACACCAACCTGGTGAAAACGGGGGCGCATATTGCCAGAGAAAACCTGATGTCACTGAACATTGGCAGCCGTATTCTTTTGGGAGCGACGGAACCAAGTGTAATTCGGCGCTCTCAGAAATGCCGGGAATTTTTATTGCGTAAAAACACTTAGCGCAGCAGTATATTTGCCAAGGTTTCCCAGTACCGGCCAAATATAATGCGGAGATGGCCGTTTTCTTCATAAAACTGCAAAAAATCAGTGGAATTACGGTGCCCGGACAGGCAATTATTCAGGGGAAGAATGTGATTCGGATTGTCCAAAGGGGTGAAGCATCAATTCGATGCGGATCGGACGGAGCCGAAACAACAAGAACTTTCAACAGGGGACTCTTTATCTCGATATGAGCACAAACATACCCGCCCTAAAGGTCGAAGGGATGTTCAAAAGCTTTGGGGAGCATGAAGTCCTCAAAGGTATCGACCTTACCGCGAATACCGGCGATGTGATTTCAATCATTGGTTCGTCAGGTTCTGGCAAAAGTACCTTTTTGCGTTGCATTAACCTTCTTGAAACACCGAATTCCGGCGCTGTCCATGTCCATGGTGAATTGATCAGGATGCGCGAACTGAAGGATGGCAGTCAGGAACCGGCAGATAAAAAGCAGCTTCAGCGTATCCGCACCAAACTGGCCATGGTCTTTCAAAGCTTCAATCTCTGGAGCCATCTGACCATTCTGGAAAACGTGATCGAAGCGCCAGTACATGTTCTTGGCATTCCGAAAAAAGAAGCCATCGAACGTGCCGATGCATTGCTTCACAAAGTGGGTATGTATGAACGCCGCGACTATTATCCCGGCCATATTTCTGGTGGACAACAACAGCGTGCTGCAATTGCCCGTGCTTTGGCAATCGAGCCGGAAGTTCTACTGTTTGATGAACCGACATCCGCTCTTGACCCGGAACTTGTTGGGGAAGTTCTGCGTGTCATGACCGATCTTGCCGAAGAAGGCCGTACAATGCTGGTCGTTACTCACGAGATGGGTTTTGCCAAAGGGGTATCAAGCCACGTCATGTTCCTCCATCAGGGGCTGGTCGAAGAGTTTGGGAACCCGAAAGAAGTATTCGAAAATCCAAAATCAGAACGCATGAAGCAATTCCTTCAGCGTGATTTCTGATCTGGAAAGGCTGGTTCCGCAAAAGAACCGACCGACAGGACAGTGTCGATACGGCCTGTTCTCAACAACAAGGGAGACTATGAATGAAAAACTGGATCAAGGTTGCAACCGCCGCAGCCGTGGGTGTCGCACTGAGTGCATCGGCAGCAAGTGCTGCCTGGGAAAAGGTCGTCATTGCAACCGAAGGTGCATATCCTCCGTTCAACTATGTCGACAAGGATGGCAACCTGCAGGGCTTTGATGTTGATTTCGCTGTAAAACTTTGCGAAACCGCTGGCATTGAATGTGAAATCGTTGCCCAGGATTGGGACGGAATCATTCCGGGTCTGCTGGCGAAAAAATATGATGCGATTATCGCCCAGATGTCGATCACTGAAGAACGCAAGCGTTCAATCGATTTTACCAACTATTACAGCACCACACCGGCTGTCTTTGTTGGCAAGGAAGGCATGTCGATCACGGCATGGAAAGACGACGCCGTTGTCGAAGATGCGCTGGATGGTATGGTCATCGGTGTTCAGCGTTCAACCACCCATTCTGCCTTCCTTGAAGATAATTTCCCCAATGCGGAAATTCGCATGTATGACACGCAGGACAACGCGCTGCTTGACCTGACAGCTGGTCGTATCGATGCAACGCTGGCTGATTCTGGCGTTCTCGTCGAATGGGTCAAATCTGACGAAGGCAAGGGTTACGCGTTTGTTTCCGATACCTTTGCGCCGGTTGAATTCTTTGGTGAAGGTGCCGGTATTGGTATCCGCAAGGAAGATCAGGACCTGAAAGAAATCCTGAACAAGGCGCTGGCAGATATGCTTGCCAACGGTTCGTATCAGGAAATCAACAAAAAATACTTCGAAGAAATCAACCTGCACCCGAATTGATCGAAAAGCAGTTTAGGGCGGCACCAGTGTGCCGCCCTTCCCTTATTGCCCGATCTTGATGTGGCATGAAGGTTTGCAGGAGATACCATGTTTGATTTATACGGCCGCGGTTGGCAGATGCTTGAGGGGGGACTGGTTACAGTTCAACTTTGCCTGACCGTTTTGCCATTCATGATTATTCTTGGTTTGCTGGGCGCTTCGGCAAAATTGTCGCGTTACCGCACCTTGCGGATAATCGGGGAAAGCTACACGGTTATTATCCGCGGTATTCCGGAACTTTTGGTTATTTTATTGATCTATTTTGGCGGCACGATTGCCGTGCAGAACCTTGCAGAACTTATTGGCGGTGAAGCTGTTCGTGTTGATATCCCGGCATTCTGGTCGGGCGTGGCGGCACTTGCACTTGTTCAGGGTGCATTCGCCTCCGAAGTATTTCGTGCGGCCATGCAATCCATTCCGGTTGGTCAGATCGAAGCTGCAACCGCGTGCGGCATGACACCAGCGCAAATATTCCTTCGTATCAAGTTGCCGCAACTCTGGCGGTTCGCCCTGCCCGGTCTGAATAACCTGTTTCAGGTTCTGATCAAGGATACGGCCCTGATTTCTGTCGTCGGTGTCGAGGAAATCCTGCGTAAGGCCACGGTTGGGGCGGGTACAGAAAAAGCGCCGTTCACTTTCTATCTGGTTGCAATGGCGATGTTTCTGGCTTTTACCACTGTATCGCTGTTCGTCTTCAGCCGGCTTGAAAAGCGGGCTTCCCGCGGCATTGCGAGGGCGTAATCGATGTTTGAAGATCTGATATACGTCCTGACCAAATACGACGCATGGCTTTGGCAGGGTTTCCTTCTGACCCTGCAATTGTTGGCTGTTTCTGTCGTATTTGGCACCCTGATTGCAATTCCACTTTCCGTCGCGCGTGTTTCAAAGCTGGTTTGGGTTCAGGCCCTGCCCTTTGCCTTTATCTATGTGTTTCGTGGGACGCCGCTAATCGCGCAGCTGTTTATGATGTATTATGGTTGCGGGCAGTTGATCGCCAGCATTGACGGCATTCAGGATCACTGGTCCTGGACTTATCTGCGTGATCCGTACTGGTACTGCTTGTTGACATTCGTGCTGAACACGGCCGCCTATATGGCCGAAATCATGCGTGGTGGCATCCAGAATGTTCCAAATGGCGAAATCGAAGCTGCCCGAGCTTGTGGTATGCGCCCGGTGACGATTTATCGCCGGATCATATTCCCGCGGATGTGGCAGATAATCTGGCCAGCCTACACCAACGATGTCATCTTCACGCTTAAGGCAACTTCGTTGGCATCAACGGTTACAATGATGGAATTGACCGGTGCCGCACGCAAAATTGTTGCCCGTACGGCATTGCCATATGAAGCCTTCATTTCGGCAGGCGTGATTTACCTGATCATCGTTTACGTTCTGACTTTTGGTTTCAAGGGCGTTGAAAAATACCTGCGCCGGAACGAGAACCGGAAAGAAAACAAATCCACCATCGCGAAAGCTGGCGGGCATATCTGATTTCCAGTCAGGCACGGACGATTCAATGTCGACAAGCCATCAAACATTGATCGTTCGGGGTAAGACTGTTTTTGACAACTGCGTCACCTGTTGTTGCCAGAGTTGCTCATAACGCCATCACCAACTCCCACAGGAAGATCATGCAACAGGAACGCATTGAACTGCTTCGCCCCCAAATGGGCACTGCCCGCGCGCTTACTGTCCGTCGTTACGGTAATCCGGGCAAAGGGCCAAAAGCCTATCTTCAGGCCGCCCTTCATGCCGACGAACTACCAGGTGTGATTGCCCTGCACCATTTGGAAATGCTTTTGAAAGCGGCCGAAGAGAATGGCGATATCAAAGGCGAAATCGTTGTTGTACCGTTCGCCAACC
>CAMPHD010000107.1 GCA_946885765.1 uncultured Thalassospira sp. | reverse complement strand
CACATTTTCAGCCGGAGAGTCAGTAAGGCGCGATTCCGACGATAATCGTGCCCTGTTTCATTTGACCGGCGCTGGTCAAATCGCCACGAAGTATCGAGCTCGGTAAACCGGTTCAATTCATAATGAACTCCCGCGCCAAAGCGTGTCGTTGTGTCGGTGCGATCTGCACCTTCAAAATGGTCACGCTGATAGCCACCGTTAAATCGGAAACTCAGCCAGCGGCGCAATTCGTGTTCGATACCGGCATCGACACTTTCGCTAATGACACCGCTGGCGCCGGTAACGGTGGTTTCGCCAATCTCGCGTCGGGCGCGGAAATCCAGCGCGGTCAGGCGCGTGATGTTCCAGGTCGTAGCTGCACGAAGTGAAAATCCATCGTTATTTTGTAGCCTTGAATCCTCATAAATCTGTGACATCCACCCAGCGCCGATATCCGCCTCAATTAGATCGGTAAGGTCAAATGTCATGCCACCCAGCAACCGGAAACCGCTTGAATTGCGAAAAATACCCTGATCGTCCGGGGTGTTTGTATACGAGCGCTGGTTAAATGTGGTTTCACCATAGGCTTCGCGGCCAAGACCCAGTTGATAGGAAGACCGCATGATCAGTCGGATTTCCGAACGATCCCGATCATCATTGTTTCCGCTGTCACCGTTCGTAAGCGGTGTATCGTCAAAATCAAGCTTCCGAACCGCCAGTGCCGTGCGATAGTGAACATCACCGGCGAAATAGCGCACTGCAATTTCTGTGTTTTGCTCGTTATAGGTTATCGGCTCACCAGCGCCGACGGGAATATCATTGCCGCCGCGATCTTCGTGGTTTTTGGCGATACGTACATCGCCATCAACGGCCAATGCCGGGCCGATATCAAACCCGGCGGAAGCACGAAGTTCGCCATCCAGATAATCGTCTTCGCCTGATTGTGCATAAAATCCTGCGTCGCCAAGAGCCGCAAGTCGCAGCCGGGCGCGATGCCAGTTTGATTGCAGGGTTAAAGCGGGTGCAATACGACTGATCAGGTCTGATTTTTTGTGGTTATCAGATAGAAAGATATTGTCGTTGAACTCTTCGGTCACCGATAAAGCTGGTAATAAATCAAAAAGGCCAAACTGGATTGATGCATTGCGTTTCGTCTCTTGAGGCGTTTCAGGTTTTGCACTGACGCGAGGAATAAAGCAGTTGGTTAACACGAGGCCGCAAAACAGGGTGGCTGTTATAAACCCTGATTTATTCATCCTGCGTTGCATTGTGAAAGAGGGATGCGGGTAGTGCGTTGGGGACCGTTTACCCAGCACCGAGGCCTTGAAATTGTGCGCAAAAGAATGAACATATCAGCCCTTAGGGACTGCTGATCAATGTAGAGAAGGTCGCAGTCAAGGCGGCTTTGAAGATCAAGAGCCGACTGGACCGAGCCACGCCAGCCGTAAAGCTGTGCCAGACCTGTGATGCCGGGTTTCACCTGGTGGCGGGTATCATATTGCGAGGAATACCAGGCGAATTTCCGATCGTCATCAATTGTATGAGGACGTGGTCCAACAAGCGACATATCGCCGCGGATGACATTGAAAAGTTGTGGCAGTTCGTCCAGACCCCAGCGCCGAAGGAAGTGACAGAATTTTGTCGGTACCAAATGGGGTTTATTGGGTGCCAGATCCGGAAGTGTGCGGAACTTGTATATGTTGAATGGTCTGCCGAGGTATCCGACGCGACGTTGTTTGAACAGTATCGGGCCGCGATGATCACATTTCAGGACAATCGCGATCAAAAACAAAACGGGTAGGGATGCGAACAGCAACATCGTCCCGACAGAAAGATCAAACAGTCGTTTGTAATGCTGTTTTGGTCGGTTCAGGCGGAACGTATCTGGATTTTGCCCCAACGGCATGGTTTGCATTGTCTGTTCCCCACTCAGAATGTGCAGGGATAGATTAGCGATTTATCCTAAATGCGCCAAGGTATTATAACTAAAGGTTGTTTAACTTATTCTGACGGTAGCGTTCAAGCCACTTTGCCATCATCGGAGCCAGAAGGACGATCTCGAAGATGCGGACGATATGGTGGAAAGCAACAAAGCTCGGCTCGACATTGAGCGCCAGCGCAATCAACGACATCTCTGCGACGCCGCCCGGTGCAAAGGCCAGCAGAACAGCAATGTAATCAAGATCCAGCCAGTCTGAAACAAACCATGCTACGCCACCAGTGAAGGCAAGGATCAGAACGGTGGCAAAAATCGAATAACCTGCAAGGCGTGCGAGGAAGGAAAGTTTGACACCGGCAAAGCGGCTGCCGATGGCGGAACCAAGGATCAGGAGGCTTCCGGCCAGAAGCCATGTGGGCAGATTGCCCTCGACGACACCGGTGACATGCAAAGCCATGCTTGCCATCATTGCACCGGTCATTTCGGCCGCAGGAATGCCAATTTTGCGGAAGACCAGCACTGTTGTGATTGCGCAAAATGCAGTGATCAATCCTTCGGACAATGTCATCTGGATGGCATTGCTGTCGCCATGCCCGTTGGCCACGACACCTGTAATCAGAAGCACGATTGCAGGGGCCGACATCACCAGAAGCAAAACACGCAAGCCCTGCGTCAGGGCTATTTCCTGTTCGTTGCCGCCTGCAGCAGCACCCAGAACCACCATCGGTGTCAAACCACCCGGGGTTGCCGAAAACAGGGCCGTTGCGGGATCAAGTTTTGCGACCTTGCTGTAAAACCAGGTGACAACAAGCGTGATGATCGGAACATAAAGCAGAACGGCGATCATACTGATCGGCCATCGCGCAGCCTGATCGAGGGTATCGGGGGTAAAGGATGCGCCAAGAAATACACCGATCACACCCAGAATGACGGACCGAAATCGCATCGGGATACCCATGCGGACACGAAGCAGGCTTGCGATAAAGGTCGCCAGCATTGGCCCCATCATCCAGGCCAGCGGCATGTTGATGCTATGTGCGATCAACCCGCCAATAAGCCCGATGCCAAGTGCAGCAAACAGGTTTTTGAAAAATTTCGGGGTGAGGCTGCCGGAGAGGCGGTTGATCCAACTGTCGTTTGCGGGCCTTTCCGGCGGGATGCTCATTATGCCTCGGCCTTGTTTTTGTTGATCTGATCAAGGAAGCCGTCAATTGCCTCGCGCAGACGGGCGGCTTCTGTATTCAGGGTGTTTGTTGCACGCGATACATTTTCCGACCCGCTGTGAACGCGGGCAGTTTCTGTATCGAGTGCACCAACGGCATCGGCGACGGTCCGCATACCGCCATTGGCATCATGGATGCTGGCGGAAATACCGTTGGTGGATGCCTGTTGTTCTTCGACTGCGGCGGCAATGGCAGCAGCAGACTGGTCAACTTCGCCGATAACGTTGGCAACCGATTCAAGGGCGCTGACAACATTGTCCGTCAGTCCACGGATTTCTTCGACCTGGGCCGAAATATCCTCGGTCGCGCGCGCGGTTTGCGATGCAAGGTTTTTGACCTCGCCCGCGACAACGGCAAAGCCCTTGCCGGCATCACCGGCACGTGCAGCCTCGATAGTGGCATTAAGCGCCAGAAGGTTTGTCTGGTTGGCGATGTCTTCGATCAGGGTAACAATATCGCCAATTCGTTGGGTGGCTTCTGTCAGCTGTTCGAACAGGGTGCGGGAATGTTCGCTTTCATTGCGTGCGCGTCCGGCAACTTCGGCCGATCTCTGGGCCTGCTGGCCAATTTCGCCAATAGCTTCCGAAAGGCTGGCAGTGGTTTGTGAAACGGCTTCGATATGGTGCAGCACGGTTTCGGAATGATGGTTGGCATCGGCGGCACGTGCTGTTGCTGACGTCGCGATCTGCTCCATGTCACTGGCCGAACCATTCAGTGAGTCGAATTCACGGTCAAAGCCGCCAAGGGCGTCCTGCACGGCGCGCTGGAAATTATCGGTTGCAGTAACCAGTTCTAGCTGGCGTTCGCGTTCGATCTTGCGGACCCGTTCGCGTTCGTGGCGCAGGTTTTCGGCCTCTTTTGACTGATCGCGCAGAACGGTAACTGATCGGGCAACCACACCAATTTCATCGCGGCGCTGAACGCCGCGGATTTCAACATCAAGGTCGCCCTTGGAAATCTGTTCGATCAATCGTGCAAGGTCGGTCATCGGCCGGGAAATACGGCGTGAAACAAAGACCGAAACGACTGCGGCGACAAAGATCACAACAATTGCGACAATGACGAATACTTTCTGAAGCGTTTCAGCCTGGGCTTCGGCATTGCCGAATGACGTGGTGGCAACTTCTTGGGATTGCAAAAGAATTTTGCGTAGCGGGACTTGAAGGGCGCGGAAGGATTCATCGGCGCGCGCGATGACTTCAAGGGCGCCGTAGACGTTCATCTCGCTTTCGATCAGGAACTGATCAACTTCCGCCATATAGGTGTCGTAGGCGGTGGTAAATTCAGCACCGCCTACCTCGGCAAGGCGTTCAGCGAGCGGTGCCAATTCGGTTGAAAGCTGGCTTGCTTTTTCACGAAGTTCGGGCACAGCGGCAGCGTTAATGCCGTTTGAGTCCCACGTTAGAATTCGAAACAGGGTTCCGTGCGCTTCATTCAGGGCATCACTAAGTGTCAGCGCATCAGAACGGCGTTCATAAGCTTCGACGCGAAGGTTGTTGAGCGTTTCCTTTTCGCTTTCCAGTGTCAGAACCGTTGCTATGCCCATCGCAATGATCACGATCATCAGAAAAACGGGAACCAAAAGGGTTTTGGGACCGATCGCAAGATTGTCTAGAAAACGCATCGCTTGTAGATCCTTCGCGTCGAAGTCTGTTGTGGTCTTACATTTCACCGTCGTTGGGAACAGCCTTGCGATTGCGCAGCCACTGGCGGGTGTTCCCGATAAGCGGTGCCAGCAGGAAGGCAACGCTGATCACCAAAATTACCAGCGTGATCGGACGTTCCCAAAGGAAAGAAACCGAACCATCGCTGATCATCAATGCACGACGCAGGTTTTCTTCCATCATCTCGCCAAGGATGAAGCCCAGAAGCATCGGTGCCATCGGATAATTCAGAAGGCGCAGGCCAATGGCGATCGCCGCAGCCAGAACCATCATGTGAATATCCATGGTGTTAAACGTCACCAGATAGACACCGATCAGCGAGAAGAACAGAACGAACGGTACGAGCAACTGCTGCGGCAGAGCCAGCAAGCGTGAGATATAAGGGATTAACGGCAGGTTCAGCACCAGCAGAACAATGTTGCCGATATACATCGAAATGATGACCGACCAGAAGACGTCGGGCTGTTCGACAAACAGACGCGGTCCCGGCTGTACGCCATAGGAAACCAAGGCCCCCATCATCACGGCCGTCGTTCCCGAACCCGGAATGCCAAGGGTCAGAAGCGGTACGAACGAGCCAGAACAGGCGGCATTGTTTGCGGTTTCGGGGGCAGCCAACCCGCGGATGGAACCTTTGCCGAACTGAAGCTTCTCCTTGGCCGAGGCAAGGTTGCGTTCCATCCCATAGGCCAGGAAGGAAGCAATGGTCGCACCGGCACCCGGCAGAACGCCGGTAAAGAAGCCCAGAATGGATGAGCGGCCAATTACCGGAACAATGGTTTTGACTTCTTCCTTGCTGAGTTTCATTGAACCAAGGCTTTTAAGCGCCTTTTGTTCATCGCTCCGCGTGTCCTTGGTCGGGCGCAGGATGGTCAGCAGGGCTTCCGATAGAGCAAAGGTCGACATGGCCAGCAACAGGAAGCTGATACCGTCAACAAGATCCATGCTGCCGAATGTAAATCGGGCAACACCGGCTGCCGGGTCGGTTCCGATGGTTGAAATCATGATGCCAAACAGCGTCATGGTAATCGCCTTCAGTACCTGCCCTTTGCCGGCAAAGGCGGAAACCGCCGTCAAACCCAGCACCATCAGGGCAAAATAATCGGCCGACTGGAACGACAGGGACACCGAGGCCAGCATCGGAGCGGCAATCAGCAGGAAGATTGCTGCAATCGTACCGCCCGAAAATGATGCATAGGCAGCAATCGCCAATGCCTTGCCTGCCTGGCCTTTTTGCGCCATCGGATAACCGTCAAACGCGGTTGCAACAGTGCCGGCAACACCGGGAGCATTGATCAGGATAGAGGAGGTGGAGCCGCCAAAGATGGCACCGTAATACACACCTGCCATGAGGATCAGGCCGGTTGAAGGATCAAAGCCATAGGTGATCGGAATCATCAACGCAATTGCGGTGATCGGCCCGAGGCCTGGCAACATGCCGATAAAGGTACCGGCAAAACAGCCGACGACAACCATGACAAGGTTGATCGGCATCACAGCGGTCGAAAGACCAGAGAGAATTCCATCAAGCATTTTTGTTCGCCTTAGCCCAGCAACTCGAAAATATCACCCGGCGCCAGATAGATGCCCATCAGTTGGGACAGCAGGAACCAGAATGCGACGACGATTGGAATGGATGCTCCCAGCAGGACCTTGATCCGGCGTTCTCCCAGAATTGCAAAGCCGCATGACAGGAAAATGATCGTCGAGATCAGGAAGCCGAGATACCGAATGGTCAGGCCGTAAAAAATCATCATGCCAGCAAGCAAGATGACTCTGCGCCATTTCAATCCCTTAAAGGCTGCTGAAAGGCTGCCCGCTTCTTCGCGGGCAGGCATTACAAGCTGGATAAAGGAAACCACGCCCAATACCCAGGCAAGTGCATTGGGGAGTGTCTGGGCATTGAATGGGGCATCTTCGTCACCGAAGAGCAGAGGAATATCGCTGACGTAGTAGCCATAGATCAGCGCAAGGCACAAAAAGAGTAGCGCGCCGAATTTGTCACGATTGATGGACATGGCGTGGTTTCCTTTAGAGATCTTTTTTATTGCAGGTCGAGTGGCTTATTTCAGGAAGCCAAGTTCGCGCATCAGATCGCCAACCATTTTTTCCTGATTCTCCATGAAGGTGGAGAATTCGGCGCGCGGCTTATAGAATTTTTCCCAGCCGTTACGCTTGCGAACGGTTTCCCATTCTTCGGTTGCCTGCAGGTCTTTCAACAGCTTGGCATAGGCATCTGCTTTTTCGGCAGAAAGTGCCGGAGAGCCGAAATAACCGCGCCAGTTGACGAATTCTGCATCAATGCCAAGTTCGCCCAGCGACGGAACGTCTGGAGCTGCTTCGATGCGTTCGGTCGAGGTCACAGCAAGGATGCGGATCTGACCTGCCTTATGCAGTTCAAGAAGTTCGCCAAGGCCGGTCGAAATGACTTCGGTTTCACCCGACAAAAGGCCTGCAATTGCTTTGCCACCGGCATCATACGGGATGTATTTCACCTGTTTGGCATCGCCGCCGGCTTTCTGAACGGCATAGGCTGCCACGATATGGTCCATACCGCCACGAACCGAGCCGCCGCCGAACTTCACTGCATTCGGATCAGCTTTGATTGCGTCGACAACATCGTTGAATGATTTGTAGGGGCTATCGGCTGGAACGCCAAACGCGGCATATTCTGCGACCACACCGGCAATCGGGGTCAGGTCACGGAAAGACTGCGGAAATACACCGGTCAGCGAACGAACGATGATCGGGGTAGAGTTGACCATCAGGGTGTTGTCGAGGCGATCAGCGGCCTCAATCATATAGGCAATGGCTTTACCGCCACCGCCGCCCGACAGGTTTTCATAGGACGCAGTGCCAACCAGACCGGATTTGGTCAGGGCTTCGCCGGTACCACGTGCCGTGCTGTCCCAACCGCCGCCGGCACCACCGGGAACGATCAAGTGAATATCGTTAAATTCCTGTGCTTTGGCATCAAAGGCACCAAATGCAGCAGTCGAAACCGCAACAGCAACGGCTGTTGCCAGAAATCCGCGACGCGAAAACATCGTCAGCTTCTTCATTATGTCGTCTCCTCCAGACACAAAAACCTTTCCTGAGCCGCCGAATGGCGGCAGGCCGATCCGTTCAGGACAGGATATCTGCAACGAAGGTCTGGCTGCGCCTGCATTCCGGCGACATGCCGGTACCCCATGACAACAAACAGCGAAAGGCCTCCCTTGCCGATAATCCTTTTTGATTATCCTTAAGCCAGGTCATGCGACCTGGCGGATCGGCAGCCGTGAGACGGTAACAGGCAAACCTGTCACCAACCTGTCATCACGTGAAACAGGGTGAAAAAAATTCACAGCATTTATGATAAAGCGGCAAAGACGGCCGTAGTCTGAAAGTCATGTCGACAGGATCGAACCGCATTCAATGGCATGTTTTCGCAAGGAAATCAGGGCATTCTTGCGTCTTGCGCCATCGAACCGGCTGCGTGGTCCCGATAGGGCGATCACCCCCAAAAGGCGTCTTTGGTCATCAAGGACGGGGACGGCAATTGCCGATATATCCGGATCGCGTTCGCCTTCGCTTTCAGCAAATCCTGCATCGAGTACGTCGATTGCGCGATCATCAATACCTTCTCCCCAGGCCCGGATGACATGCCCGGCTGCGCCACGGTCAACCGGAAGAATTGCACCTTCTTCCAGATGGTGGCGAAGACTGCTTGGTGAATTTTCCCGGAAAAGGCACAGGCGATTTGTGCCTTCCGCAATATAAAAGGAGGCCGTTTCCCCGCTGTCCCTTACCAGTGCGGCCAAATGCGGACGGACAGCGTCATCCATGCGAAATGACCGGCGATAGATTGATCCCAATCGCCACAATGCAGGGCCAAGTCGATAGCGACCGCGCCCCGAGATTGCCAGAAATCCACGAGACTCCAATGTTCCGGCCAGTCTTGAAAGAGTGCTTTTATACATTCCTGTCCGTTCGGACAGATCTTTCAGCGACAGATCGCGATCCTGATCGGTAAAGGCATCGAGAATGATCAGGGCACGTTCGACGGCACTAACATTTTGTTCTGACATGACATTTCCAAATCTGGTTGGTCGTGAAGAGCTCTGGCGCGATTTTGAGCATTTTACGTTATCAGGAAATTCTATATGATGGAATTAAATTCTATCAGACAGAATTTAAGGAAATGTCATGGATACGACCAAACCA
>CAMPHD010000106.1 GCA_946885765.1 uncultured Thalassospira sp. | reverse complement strand
CCTCCACGGCGGCCCACTGCACGGCGTTGATCGCCGCCCGGGATCCGTCGACACGATAGGTCTCGTACTGTCCTAGGCGAAGGGTCCCGCCCAGATAATCGCCGCGACGTTCACGCGCAATCACGCTGGAATAAATACGGCCGGTGGTCACGTTATCCGAACGGCGCGACGAAACGCCGGTAAAACGTTCATAGTGACCAAGATCAAGGTCGGTCTCTGCCCCGTCTTCGGTCACATAGCATTCGCCGTGCTGATACGGGCTCATGGTGCCCGGATCGACGTTGATATACGGATCAAGCTTGCGCAGGCGGACTGTAAATCCGCGCGCCTGAAGCGAGGCCCCCAAAGCAGCAGACGCCAGGCCCTTGCCCAACGAAGAAACAACGCCACCGGTGATAAAGATATAACGGGTCATGTCTTTGCCTCATCTCAAAGCAAAACGCCGCAGTTCGATGCCGCTCAGTGCATCACGAACCGGGGAATACAACAATCAAAAATTGAGGCGGCAAGTTTGCCGCCTCTGGTCGTCGGTTTGTTTTTTAGCGGGTTGGAGCCGCCGGTCCGGTGTCCTCGGCGGGCTGTTGTTCAGCTGCCGGGGCCGGTGCCTGATCCAGTATGGATGTCGGCAGGGTATGAGTGTTGGACAACAATGCCAGCGCGAGGCTCGTAATCATGAAAGCCCCGGCAAGAATCGCGGTGGTACGTGTAAGAAGGTTTGCAGCACTGCGCGAACTCATGACGCCGAAATTACCGCCGCCGCCACCGCCGCCGCTTCCGCCGATACCAAGCCCACCGCCCTCGCTGCGCTGTACGAGAATGACGGCAATCATGCCAAGCGCAAGAAGAAGGTGAATTACCAGAATGACAGTTTGCATGGTCTCGAAACTCTTGTCCTAAAACTTCCGATCCGAACATGATTATGGCCGGATCGGGCAAAAATTTGATGCGTATTTAACGTGTTTTATGACAGTTGGCTAGGCGCAACTTTCAATAATTTGCCAAAAATCGTCAACCTTGAGGCTCGCCCCGCCAACCAGTGCGCCGTCAACATCGGGCACAGACAGCAATTCCGCAGCGTTGGACGGCTTGACCGAACCACCATACAGAATTCTGAATTTGTCACCATCATCAAATCGTGCCGTCAGCTCTGCACGAATTGCAGCATGGACTTCGGCAACTTCGTCAACACTTGCAGTCCGTCCGGTGCCAATCGCCCAAACCGGCTCATAGGCAATGACCGTATTTTCCGCCGTCGCCTCATCAGGAACCGACACCGCAATCTGGCCATTGACCACGGCCACCGTCGCGCCAAGATCGCGTTCCTGCTCGGTCTCGCCAACGCAGACAACCGCGATCAGACCGGCATCATGGGCCGCCATTGTTTTCTGACGGATAACCGTCGAACTTTCCCCGTGATCCGCACGACGTTCGGAATGCCCGACAAGAACATGGCTTGCCCCGATATCGGCCAGCATCGGGGCGGCAATATCACCGGTATGCGCACCCGAAACCGCAATATGGCAATCCTGCCCGCCCACTTTGACCGCACTGCCGTTGGTAACGCCAGCCACATCGGAAATCAGGGTTGCAGGCGGACAGACCAGAATATCACATGCCAGATCACCCTTGGCTTTGGCGCGATCAGACAATCCACGCGCAAGAGCAAGCCCGTCGGTACGCAGGCAGTTCATTTTCCAGTTTCCGGCGATCAGGGGACGGCGCTGTGACATATGTATATCTACCTCTTGCTGCGACGGGTTATGGATCGGGTTATGGCATTGCCATGTGGGGTCCGATCCGACACGTATTGTTACAAACACGGTTCAACGCGGGTTTTAGCACGCGACTTTGCCCCGGCCAAGCCCCGGAAAACACTGTCAACCGAACTTCGGGCAAGGTCAATGCAATCGGCTGTTGCCGCCCTTACCTCTCGCCATTAAGATGCGCGGCAATTGCGACGGGATTTTATAATATCCCGACACACAAAAGAAACGCTGCCGATGCACTGTCACCTGCATTGTCATCGGCACCAAACCACGAATTGTTAGGCTTATTAATATGCTTGCTGGCATTCGCTCTTTTTCGAAATCAATCTTTGCCAAGGTCATCCTTGGCGTGATCGCAATCAGCTTCGTCGGGTGGGGCCTGAATGCGTCGATGCTCAACCTTGGCACATCGCGCCAGGTTGCAGAAATCGGCAGCCAAAACATCAGTCCCGCCGAACTGGACCGCGCCTTCCAGCGCAGCATCCAGAATATGCGCAGCGTTTTCGGTCCCAATTTCGACCGTCAGCAAGCCATCCAGATGGGCCTTTTGAACAATACGGTTCAAAATCTGGTCTCCCAAAAAATCCTGCGTGAAAACGCACAGGAAATGGGCATCGGCATCAGCAACGAAAAAGTCCGCGATACGATTTTTGCGTCTCCCGGCTTCCAGAACGAAACCACCGGCCAGTTTGACCGCGAACGTTTCCTTCAGGCGCTGTATTCCAGCGGATATACCGAACCGGAATTCATCGAAGGCGTTCGGGGCGACATGATGGGCCAGCAGGTTGTCGGAAGCCTTGCCGGTGCGGTCAATACACCAGACATCATGGCACAGCAGATTGCCGCCTATCGCAACGAACAGCGCAGCGGCAGCTTCTTTGCCCTGAATGCATCGCAGTTCGACAATGTCGAAACACCCGATGACGCAACGCTTCGTAAATATCACGAAGAAAATGCACCGCAATTCACCGCCCCGGAAAGCCGCAATGTGACCCTGGTCACCCTTTCGTCTGCCGATCTGGCGGCAAACATGGATGTGACCGACGACGAAATCCTCGAGGCATATAACCATCGCCTGCCGGAATTCCAGACCCCGGAAAAACGCGTTGTCGAACAGATCCTGTTTGCCCCGAATGAAAAGGAAAGCGCCGAAGAAGCCTATAAGGCGCTTCAGGGCGGTGCTGATTTCATGACGGTCGCAACCGAAGATGCAGGCATGGACCCGTCGATTGTGAAACTTGGTGAATTCACCGCCGACAACATCCTGCCCGATCTGCGCGATGCGACCTTCGGTCTTGAGGAAGGCGGGTTCTCCGAGCCGGTCGAAACCGCTCTTGGCTGGCACATCATTCGCGTGCCAAGCATCACCCCCGAACGCACCGAAACCCTTGATCAGGTTCGTGCCGACGTTGAAGAAGGCGTCAAGCAGTTCAAGGCCGAAGACGCAATCTATGACCTTGCTGCCAGACTTGACGACGAACTGGGTGCAGGCACCCCGCTTGAAGAAGCTGCCAATGCGGTTGGCGCAAAAACCTACAAGCTGAACGACGTTGTTCGCGGCGAAGGTCTGGGCACCGACATCACTGATGGCGGCGAAATCAACGCCAAGATTTTCGAACTCGACAAGGGCGAGGAAAGCTTCCTCGAAGAAACCTCGACCGGTGTTCGGTATGTCGCACGTGTTGATGAAGTAACACCGTCGGCGCTGCGTCCATTCGAAGACGTTCGCGAAGACGTCGTTGCGGCATGGAAAACCGATGAACGCAATCGCCTGATGCTTGAAAAGGCCGATCAGCTTGCCGCATCGATCAACGACCAGAATGCCGATGTCGCAACGCTCGCAACCAGCGAGAATACCGAAATCGCAGAAAGCGGTCTGACCAAACGCACCGGCGAAGGCCTTGCGGACAATGTCAGACCGGCCGTTGCCGCCGCCCTCTTCACCCTTGACGAAGGCAAGGCAAAGGCAATTCAGTCCGGTGAAAACGTTCTGGTTCTGAAACTTGATCAGATCAAGGCCGCCACCATTGCCGAAGGCGATGCCGATCCGGTTGTGACCGAACTGAAACAGGCCCTGAACGAAGACATTCTTGCGCAGTATCTTGATTACCTGCAGGACGAGATTTCGGTCAGCGTCAATAACGGCGTGATCAACGGTCTTTATCCGCAAACCGCGGCAAACTGATCCCGATCATAAATGGGGCGGCCTTTCATCGGGCCGCCCTTTTTCGTTAAACTTCCGCCCTGCTTCATATCGCCCAACCCACATCGGACAGACCATGGAAATCAAACCGGATTTCAACAGTTTCAAGCAGAACTACGATAACGGCATTTCGCAGGTTCTCTGGACCTCGCTGACCGCTGATCTGGATACGCCCGTCTCGGCATTTCTCAAGATCGCCGAAGGCATGCCAAACACCTATCTGCTTGAATCTGTCGAAGGTGGTGCCGTTCGTGGACGCTATTCATTCTTAGGCCTGCGCCCCGACCTGATCTGGCGCTGCTTTGGCCAGAAGGCCGAACTGAACCGTCGCGCCCTTGCCAATGCCGATGCGTTCGAAGCCGAACCCGATGCACCGCTTGAAAGCCTGAAAAAGCTGATCGCCGAAAGCCACATCGCCCTGCCCGACAACCTGCCGCCCATGAGTGCCGGTCTTGTCGGCTATATGGGCTATGACACCGTGCGCCTGATGGAAAAGCTGCCCGACAGCAACCCGGACGAACTTGGCGTCCCTGATGGCATCTTTATCCGCCCGACAGTCACTGCAAGTTTCGATACCATCGCCGATACCGTCACCGTCGTAACACCGGTCCGACCGGAAAACGGGATTGATGCAAACGCGGCCTATGATCTGGCCTGTGCGCGTCTGAACGATGTCGTCCAGCAGTTCCAGCGCAACCTGTTTCTGGATCGCCGGTCCAAATCCGTTCCCGCTACTCTGCCCGACCCAAAGGTCAGTGTCGACGAGGCCGGTTTCCACAAGATGGTTGATCAGGCCAAGGAATACATTCGCGCAGGCGACATCTTTCAGGTTGTCCTGTCACAACGTTATACCCTGCCATATCAATTGCCACCCTTCGCGTTTTACCGCGCCCTGCGCCGGATCAATCCGTCGCCTTTCATGTTCTATCTGGATATCGGCGGCTTTCAGGTTGTCGGCGCCAGCCCGGAAATCCTTGTCCGTCTGCGCGACGGCGAAGTCACCATCCGCCCGATTGCCGGAACACGTCGGCGCGGTCACACGCCCGAAGACGATAAAGTCATGGCCCAGGACCTGCTGGATGATCCCAAGGAACGCTCCGAACATCTGATGCTGCTTGATCTTGGCCGCAACGATGTCGGTCGTGTTGCCAAACCGGGTACCGTGCGTGTCACCGACCGCGAAAAAATCGAATATTATTCGCATGTCATGCATATCGTATCGAACGTGGTCGGTCAGATCGACGAAAAATATGACGCGATGGATGCGCTCAAGGCCGGTTTCCCTGCCGGAACGGTATCGGGCGCGCCAAAGGTCCGCGCCATGGAAATCATTGATGAACTGGAATCGGTTCGTCGCGGCATTTACGCCGGATGTATCGGCTATATCTCTGCCGATGGATCAATGGATACCTGCATCGCGCTCCGTACTGCCGTCATCAAGGACGAACAGATCCATATTCAGGCAGGTGCTGGCATCGTCGTCGACAGCAAACCGGAACTCGAACACAAGGAATGCCAGAATAAGGCAGGCGCATTGATGGCCGCCGCCCGCGAAGCCCATCGTTTCGCCTGACATCTCCAAAATCCGTTATCCAACAAAAAGGCCCGCGTCATTTGCGGGCCTTTTGCTTAATCAACCTGTCGCACTCGAACTTGTTCGTCGCAGAATATCGGTGACCGGCACCAGGACAAACCCCTTGGCCTGAATCGCCGGAATCCATTTATGCAGAGCTTCCAGCGTCAGGTCGCGCGGATGACCAATCGCAATCGCAAATCCCTGATGGGTGGCGACCTTTTCGGTCCGTGCCAGCATTTCGGCAATTTTGGTGGCATCATCGGCGTCATCAATGAATACGTCACGTTCAAGGGCTGGCACATCATATTGCCGCGCCATCGAAAATCCGACCGACTTGGCACTGGTTTTCGAATCAAGGAACAAAAGCCCGCGTGATTTCATCACCTCCATCACGATCTGCATGCGTTCCGGATCGGATGTAAACTTGCTGCCCATATGGTTGTTCACACCGACATAACCATCAAACTGATCCAGCATCCAGGTCATCTCGCCAAGGATCTTTTCCCGGTCATAACTTGCCCGCAAGGCATGTGGCCCCGGATCAATAGACGCAGAAGACGGCTCCATCGGCATATGAAGCATGACCTCATGACCGCGTGACCGCGCATCGCGCACCTGCCGCGTAAGATCACGGGCATAGGGCAAATAGGAAATCGTCACGGGCCCCGGAAGCTCGATGGTGCGCGCCGTGCGCGGCTGATCAAGGCCCGCGTCATCAATCACAATCGCGATAACCGGTGCCGTTCCGGTTTCCGGGCTAAGGGCTGCAAATTTCTGCCATGGCGGCGGCCCGTCATTGTACTCGCCCCCCCCGATATTGCCCGCACTCGGTGGCACAACAGGATCAGGTGATCGCGTTTCCGGCGTTTTTTCCGGTTCGGTCACGGGTGCGGGGTTTTCGCCCGGTGTCCGTTCACCGACCATATATCCGGTCCGGTCGCGATTACCGTTGCTTTCGCTAAAATCATAATTGCGGCTTTCCGGCACGGGTGCCGGTTCGGGCGTATATTCGGGTTCGGCTTTCGTCACGCGTTCGCCAAGATCACGCGACGCGCGATCCAGTTCAAGCATGCTGCCTGCGGCAATAAACGCCGAAATAGTCCCCGCGACAATCGCACCGCCCAGCATCAAACGGCCAATGCCGCCCGATTTCCTCTTCGGTGCAGCCTTGCTACGGCTTCTTTTTCGCGGTGCCGCTTTTTTCTTTTTGGCGGGTTGTGCCCGGCGTGCCACGCTTTGGTCTCCAGTCTCGTTTGCTGGGTCGTGTTACCCATATGGTGATTATATACCGATTACGTCGGCTTGTGTTTGGAAGCTTTTTATACCCGATCAGGTTAGCACCCTGTTAAGGCCGGAAACAAAGGCCGGAAAATGGTTTTTGCAATCGCTTGACGTAGCGGTAATGCCGTTTATTCTCTGCGCGATCTGATATTCACAGCCTGGCGCCACGATGTATCTCCTCATCGATAATTACGACAGCTTCACATTCAATTTGTGGCACTATCTGCGCGAACTCGGCCCCGAGGTCGAAGTGCGCCGCAATGACGAAATCTCCGTCGATGATGCGCTGGCTTTAATGCCCGAAGGCATCGTGATCTCGCCCGGCCCTTGTGACCCGGATCGCGCCGGTATCTGTCTTGATCTGATCAAGGCATCTGCGGGCAAGGTCAAGCTGCTTGGCGTCTGCCTTGGTCATCAGGCCATCGGTCAGGCTTTTGGTGGCAATGTCGTGCGTGCGCCCGAATGCATGCACGGCAAGACCGATGCAATGGCACATGAGGGCAAAAGCGTCTTTAACGGCCTGCCAAGCCCGTTTGAAGCCACACGTTACCATTCATTGGTTGTGGATCGCGCGACCCTGCCTGATTGCCTTGAAATCACGGCGGAAAACGGGGATGGTCTGATCATGGGGCTGCGCCACAAACAGCATCAGATACACGGTGTCCAGTTCCACCCCGAAAGCATCGCATCCGAACACGGCCACGCCCTTTTGAAGAATTTTATCGACTTCCCCGGCGCATGAAACCGCACCGGACCGCTAACCGAGGAAATCCGCATGTCGACTGAATATGACCTGAAGCCGATCCTGGCCAAAGTCGCAAATGGCGAAAAACTGAACGAGGAACAGGCCGAACAGGCCTTCGACGTTCTGATGTCCGGTCAGGCAACGCCGTCGCAGATGGGGGCTTTCCTGATGGCGCTGCGGCTGCGCGGGGAAACGGTCGATGAAATCACCGGGGCTGCCCGTGTCATGCGCTCAAAGGCGACCGGCATTATTGCCCCGCCCAATGCGGTTGATACCTGCGGCACCGGCGGCGATGGCAGTGGCACCTTCAATATCTCGACCGGAGCGGCGATTGTTGCGGCGGCGTGCGGCGCCATCGTTGCCAAGCACGGCAACCGTGCGGCTTCGTCAAAATCGGGTTCGGCGGATGTCCTGTTAGCACTTGGCGTCAATCTGGATGCCGATATGGCGCTTCTCGAAAAGGCGCTGAAAGAAATCAATCTGTGCTTCATGATGGCAACGCGCCATCACTCGGCGGTGCGTCATGTGATGCCGACCCGCGTTGAAATGGGCACGCGCACGATTTTTAACCTGCTGGGTCCGCTGGCCAACCCGGCCAAAACCAAACGGCAGGTCATGGGCGTTTTCGCCCGTGAATGGGTCGAACCGATTGCCAATGTCCTGAACCGTCTGGGCTCGGAACATGCATGGGTTGTCTATGGTCATAGCGGCCTTGACGAAATTTCGACGACCGGCCCGACCTTTGTCGCCGAAGTCAAAAACGGCAAGGTCACGACCTTTGAAATCAATCCCGAAGATTACGGCCTTGAAATCGTCACCCTTGATGCGCTTAAAGGCGGCGACGCAGGTACCAATGCCAAAGCCATTCTTGATCTTCTTGCCGGTAAAAAAAGCGCCTATCGCGATATCGTTCTGCTGAATGCCGCCGCCGCCCTTGTGGTTACCGACATCGCAAACGATCTTGCCGATGGCATAGAAAAGGCCCGGGTCGCAATCGACTCAGGCAAAGCCGCAGAAACCCTGCAGGCACTTGTCAGCATTTCCAATCAGGGGACCGCAGCGTGAGCGACGTACTCGAACGCATCTGTAACGACAAACGCGACCACATCGCCGCCTGCAAGGCGCGCAAATCGCTTGCCGACCTCGAAGCCGCCGCCAAATCGCAATCCGAACCACGCGGCTTCATCAAGTCGCTTGAAACATCGATTGCCGATGGCCGGTATGGCCTGATTGCCGAAATTAAAAAGGCATCACCGTCCAAGGGGCTGATCCGCCCGGATTTCAATCCGCCGGTTCTGGCGCAGGCCTATAAGGCTGGCGGCGCAAGCTGCCTGTCGGTCCTGACCGACATCCCCTATTTCCAGGGCGATGACAGCTATCTGGTCGCGGCCCGTGCTGCAGTTGACCTGCCGGTATTGCGCAAGGATTTCATGCTTGATCCCTATC
>CAMPHD010000105.1 GCA_946885765.1 uncultured Thalassospira sp. | reverse complement strand
GATTTCGGATAACAGCTTGACGCCTGATTCAATGCCGCGAACGACCGAGAACAGGGCGATGGAGGTGATGCCGACAATCAGGATAACCTGCCAGGTGGTATCGATAGGCATTCCGAACAGTTTGTTAAAGCCGGAGTTTGCCTGAACCGCACCAAGACCAAGCGAGGTGGCAAGACCGAAAAGTGTCGCAAAAACAGCAAGAATATCAATGATATGTCCCGGCCATCCCCAGACGCGTTCACCGAAGATCGGATAGAAGGCGGAACGGATGGTCAGCGGCAGACCTTTGTTATAGCTAAACAGGGCAAGGCTGAGTGCGACGATGGCATAAATCGCCCATGGGTGAAGTGCCCAATGGAAAATCGAGGCCGCCATGCCCAGACGAACGGCTTCTTCCTGCGTGGCCGCGGCACCCAGCGGGGCCCAGTCGGTGCGAATGCCATCGGCACCCACGGCAGTGCCGCCCAGCGAAGACGAGAAGTGGCTTAGCGGTTCCGAGACACCATAGAACATAAGCCCGATCCCCATGCCAGCAGCAAACAGCATGGAAAACCAGCTTACATAGCTGAAATCAGGTGTTGCGTCCCGTCCACCAAGCCGGACCTTGCCATAGGGGCTGACGACGACGACGAGGCAGAGGATTACGAAAATATCGGCCGCACCGATGAAGAACCAGTCGAAGCCCTGTGTGACTTCGGAGAATAACAGGCTGAAAACAGAGTTCGCCTGATCTGGCATCAGCAGTGTGTAGGCAACGAACGCGATAACGGTCAGGGCGGAGACGGCAAAGACGGGGTTATGGATATCGAACCCGATGGGGCCCAGTTTGCCTTCGATATTGTCCTGACCAATATTGTAGTCTGTATCGATCTGGCCTTCTGGCGGCGTTTCTTCTGCCGCTGTTTTTACGTCACTCATGAAGCATTCTCCTGTTATGAACCTGCGAAAAAATTCCGTCAGGAGAGATCCTTTTGCTGGACCCTTCTTGTGATTTTGAATCAAAGGTGCCACGCACGCCAAAAGGCGAGCTCGTTCAGAACTGTCTTAACGTGCGGGGCGTAAGGCAGAGGTCTTAGAGTTCGACCTCGATGTCCGACAAAGGTGTCGAACAACAAATCAGGACTTTTCCCTGATCTATTTCGCGCTGGCGGATGCCGCCACCGTGTTGCATATCGACTTCACCGGAAATCAGTTTTGACTTGCAGGTGCCGCAGATGCCGCGCTGGCAGGAGGACATTGGCAATATCCCCGCCTCGCGGGCGGCTGACAGAACCGTCATGCCCGGACCACATTCGACAACATGGCCGGTTTTGGTGAAGCTCACCCGGAAAGTCTGGCCGCTTATTTCCGGGGCCGCGACAGGCTCTTCAAAGGTTCCGGCGGTTTCCGCGCCGAAGTCGAAGCTTTCCTCGTAATATTTCTCCATGTCGAAACCGGTATCGCGCAGCATGTTGCGGACACCTTCCATGAAGGGGGCAGGACCGCAGCAGAACACCTTGCGGTCCTTGAAATCAGGCAGCATGAGCGACAGCATCTGGATGTTGAAGCGGCCGGTATAGCCGCTCCAGCTATGATGGGCGGCTGCCGTACTGCAGGTGAAGGCAAGTTTCAGGCCGGGGTTCTGGGCCGCGAGAAGCGAGAGTTCATCGCGGAAAATGATGTCGGCCGGGGTGCGTGCGGCGTGAATGAAGCACAAATCTGACGGTTCGGACAGATCGCAGGCCGTGCGGGTCATCGACATCATCGGGGTGATGCCGCTGCCAGCGGAAATGAACAGAAGCTTTTCCTCGCCGGTGGCGTCGGTGGTGAATTCACCGAACGGGCCGGAAACATTCACCTCCTTGCCCGGCAGCATATAATCATGCAGCCAGTTCGAACCGGGACCACCCGGTACGCGTTTGACCGTGATTTCGATCCGGTAGGGACGGGCGGCCGATCCCGAAACCGTGTAACTGCGCGTGACCATGCCTTCGACGGGCAATTCAAACGTCATGTACTGGCCCGGATAGAAGCGAAACGCGCGCGGTTCGCGGGCCGAAAAGACGAATGTCTTTACGTCATGGGTTTCCTGCCGCACCTGCCGGCAGACCAGAACGTCATCCTGTTCCGGGTCCCAAAGCGGGATGCGGGTGGCTTCGGTAAAGTTTTCATCGTCGCCGGACGGGGCGGCTTGGCCGGTGGCCGGTGGATTGGTCTGGGTCATCATTTGGTAACCGCCCCGGATTTGTCTTTGGCCAGATGCTTTTTCATCCGTGCGATGTACCAGTCACAGAATGCTTCGACATGCGGTTCGGTAAAGCTTGAATAGGGGCCGGGCTCGTAGGATGGCTGTTCACTGCCAAGCTGGGCAATGCGCACCAGATCGGCGTCCTGCTGGTTGGTCATTTTCCAGACCTGGGTCAGGTTATCGAGATTGTAGTCTTCGCCCTCAATCGCGTCCTTGTGGACAAGCCAGGTGGTGCGCACCAGCGTGCGATCTGCTGACAGCGGCAGGACGGAGAAGGTGACGATATGGTCACTCATGAAATGGTGCCAGGAATTCGGATGAGTCCAGAAGCTGAGCCCGCCAAGCTTCGGATCGGTGAATTTGCCGAGCAGCTTTTTGGAGGCGACCTTGGTGTCGAGCGTCTGGGATTCTCCTTCCCACATCAGGGGCAGGCGCATGGTGCGGAAGCCGGTGACATCGGAAAGGTGATCTTCTTCTGCGGATGGCAGGCCGCAGGATTCCCAGCGTTTATGATCGTTTTCAACCGCGTTGGTGTATTTCTTGACGTCTTCGGACCGGCGTTCGTCCATCTCATCAGGGGAGAAACCAAAACCGAATTCGGAAAGCGGCACGGTCAATTGCGGATGGTTGGCTTCGCAGTGGTAGCATTCGCGGTTGTTTTCCATCGTCAGCTTCCAGTTACCTTCCTCGATCAGGTCAGACGTGAAGGCAACCTTGCAATTGACGATATCGTGCGGCGCGATATAGGGCGTCATCACGCGCGCCATTTCATCGATGTCTTTGGGTGCTTCGTCGGCAAGGCAGATGAAAATCAGTCCGGCGATGGAGCGGATATGGACGGCCTTTAGCCCGTGGCAGCTTTTATCGAAGCCCGCACCCATATGTTCGGCCAGAATCAGGTCGCCATCTTCGTTATAGGTCCAGCCGTGATAACGACAGACGATATTGCCGATTGTGGTCGCCCGTTCGTCGATCAGCTTTGCCCCGCGGTGACGGCACACATTGTGAAAGGCGCGGATTTCCATATCGTCGCCGCGCAGAAGCAGGATGGAGGCGCGACCCACCTCGACCGTGATGCAATCACCGGGTTCGGGCAGTTCCGGTTCGACCGCGACGAAAATCCAGTGCTGATTGAAGATCGCCTCGACATCAAGCTTGAGGATTTCCGGGGCGTTATAAAATGGCGCTTCGAGGCTTTTGCCTTTTTCGCGGCGTGACACGAGATCTTGTATGTCAGAAGAAAAGCGCATGATCAGATACCTCGGCGTCTAAGCGGTACCACGAAAGAGAGGACTTTGTCGGTCCTTGCGGAATTATAGATAATGGACCTGTCTTGGGTGCAAGGAAACAGGATGCTGCGACTTTCATCCGACTGGCGCGATTGCCAGCAGGTTTCGGGCGCTCGTCACGGAAGCAGCCAGAGGACAGAAAATCGCCTGGTATTGGCCCCTGTTGGCACAGTCCGGCATAGCCCGCGCTGTCAATTACAGGGCGGCCAATACGGGCAAGACAGGTTCCCGCATGCGGGTTGCCAGTCTCGTGCATGGCACGGGCTATCAATTGCACCCAAAGTCTCCCTCTTTTCATGCGGCAGGTAACCTGCTCTTCATTCGCCCTTGATGAACAACGAGCGATTAAAAAGATTTGAAAATCTATTGCGAATTGGAAGGCAGGTGGCAGGAACCTTGAGGCAATCACACAGTAAAATTGCGACGCAAGAGTGTAACATCGGGATTTCGGTCGGAAAGTCGTTCCAAACTTGCTTCGTGGATATTTGATCATACCAGAGGATGAAAGACGTAGCTGGTTTCACATCCATGCCGCCAAAATCAGAAAAATCTGCCTTTGTGGCAGCGATTTTATCGTCTTTTCGGAACTTCCCGACCGTTTTGATGTTTGGCAAATAGGGCAAACATCAATCAGGGACGATACAATGCCTGCAAAATCCAAAGCACAGCAGATGGCGGCCGGTTTGGCGCTTTCGGTCAAACGGGGTGAGAAGAAGAAAAGCGAGCTTAAAGGTGCTGCGAAAGAGATGGAAGAAACCATGTCCGAGCAGGAGCTTGAGGAGCTGGCATCGGGCAAGCGGAAGGGGAAACCCGAACATAAGTCGGATTCCTGAGCCCTTCGGTGATACCGAAGCGACCGTTACGTTACAGGTCGTCGATTTTTACGCGCCGTTCCTCGCGGGCCGACATGGCAACCGCGTGAATGACCTTTTCAAACTCGAACGCATCGTCAAAGCCCGGATAGGCGGCGTGATTGTCGCGGATGGCGCGCAGCAGGGCAGCGGCTTCGATGACCTTGAGGTCGTTGAAGCCAAGCTGATGACCCGGTGCGGGGCAGAAATTGCCATAAGGCGGATGTTCGGGGCCGGTCAGGATGGTGGTGAAGCCCTGCTTTGCCGCCGGGCCATCGTTGCGATAAAGCTGCAATTCGTTCATGCGTTCCTGATCAAAGCACAGCATGCCCCTGGTGCCGTGGACTTCCCACGCCAGCCGACTTTTGCGGCCCCATGCCGAACGCGAGGTCGAGATGCTGCCCTGAACACCGCTGGCGAAGCGGACAAGGGCGGTTGCGGTATCCTCGTTTTCGACCTTTGCCCGACCCGATCCATCGGCCAGCGGGCGGGTATCGTGAACGGTCTGCATATCGGCAATCAGGCTGTCGATCGGGCCGACAAGGCCATAGGTCATCGATACCAGATGGCATCCCATATCCCCCAACGCCCCCAATCCGGCATCGGCAATCGTGCTGCGCCAGGTCCAGGGCAGTTCGGGATTGGCCTGATAATCTTCGTCCACCCAGCCGCGGAAATGCACGATATCGCCAATCGCACCCTCGCGGAGCAATTTACAGGCATGGGTGAAGGCGGGGTTTTTGATGTAATTGTAGCCGACCATGGTTTTGACCCCGGCATTGCGCGCTGCATCGCGCATCGCGCGTGCCTGATCGAGTGTCAGGGCAAGCGGCTTTTCGCAATAGACATGCTTGCCCGCGGCAATCGCCGCCAATGCCATGTCGAAATGCAGCATATTTGGGGTGGTGATCGAGACGATATCAACCGCCGGATCGGCAATCATCGCCTTCCAGTCATCGGTGGCGCGGGCAAAACCGAACTGATCGGCCATGGTTTGGGCCTTGTCCGCCGGGGTGTCGCACAGCAGTTCAAGCCGCACATCGGGAACATCGCCCATCACGGCGCGCACCGCGCCAAATGCAAGCGCATGCGCCTTGCCCATGAAACCGGTGCCGATCAGGCCTATTCCGATTGATGCCATTTCGCTGGACTCCCTGCCGATATCAAAATAGAATTTTTATTCTATAAAATGGATGATCATGGAATACATCCAGCGTCAAGCAAAAACAAAAACAGGAAACCCGTACGCCATGACGGACCAAACCGCGCCGGTATCGCTTGAGGAATTCAATCATCGGCTGGCTGAAATATCGGAGGCAATGCCCAAGAGGTTGAGGCAATGTGCCGAATTCGTGGCCCAGAATACCGACCGTATTGCGGTTTCGACCGTGGCGGAACTTTCGGTCGGGGCCGGGGTGCAACCATCCGCCTTCATGCGGTTTTGCCAGTTGCTGGGTTTTTCGGGTTTTTCCGAAATGCAGAAGATGTTTCGCGAAACATATGCCCAGAAATGGCCCGATTATGCGACGCGATTGGAAAATCTGCGGGCAAGCGGGGCCGATAGCCCCAGTGCGCTTTTGGCGGAATTTGTCGAGGCCGGGCGCCTGTCGCTGGAAAATCTGGCATCATCAATCGATGCCGGTTTGCTTGAGGATGCGGTCAATGTGCTGGCCGCGGCCCCGATGATCCATATTGTCGGCTTCAGGCGCGCCTTTCCGGTCGCGAGTTATTTATCCTATGCGTTTGAAAAGATGGATATCCCGGCGGTTCTGCATGACGGGGTGGGGAAGCTTAACCCGCGTCACGCCATCCGAAAGGGCGATGTGATGATCGCCATTACCTTTGCGCCCTATTCGCAGGAAACCATCGATCTGGCGGCCTATGCACGGGGACTCGGCAACCCGGTGGTGGCGATTACCGATACGATGACCAGCCCGCTTCGCCGGATTGATGCCCTGACCCTTGCAGTATCCGAAGTTGATGTTGGCGCATTCAGGGCGCTGTCGGCCACGCTTTCGCTGGCGATTTCGCTGGCGGTGGCAATCGGCGCAAAGCGGGATCAGACAGCGGAATAGAAAAAATTTGTTGCATCAAAATAAAAATGGAATAAAAATTCCATATATCGAATTCGGGGCAATCTGACCCCGAAGCGAGGCCCGGTAAAAGTGACGCCTTAAAAAATCACAGGCCGGACCGTTCACTGAACATTCAGTCGACGCATCGGGGCGCAACATGTGACCCCGTTTCAAAGCCACTAGGGAGGCTAACGATGAAGAAGACTTTGACCGCAATTGCGGCCGCTGCGATTGCTTTTGCCGGATTGACCGGTACGGCATCGGCAGAAGGTGAAAAATTCGTTCTGATCAGCCATGCACCGGACTCGGACAGCTGGTGGAACACCATCAAGAATGCCATCAAGGTCGCAGGCGACCAGATGGAAGTCACGGTTGATTACCGTAACCCGCCGACCGGCGATCTGGCCGATATGGCCCGTATTGTCGAGCAGGCGGCGGCCACCAACCCGGATGGCATTATCGTTACCATCGCCGATTTCAACGTGCTTAAAGGCCCGATCATGGATGCGGTTGATCGCGGTATTCCAGTGATCACGATCAATTCGGGTACGGTTGAACAGTCGGCCGAGCTTGGCGCGCTGATGCATGTTGGCCAGCCGGAATATGATGCCGGTTTCGGGGCGGGCAAACGGGCCGCAGCAGCCGGTGCAAAATCATTTGTCTGTGTGAACCATTACATCACCAACCCGGCATCGGTTGAACGTTGCCGTGGCTTTGCCGATGCACTTGGTGTCGAACTTGGCAGCCAGATGATCGATAGCGGCATGGACCCGTCGGAAGTTAAAAACAAGGTCTCAGCCTATCTGAACACCAATTCGGATGTCGATGCGATCCTGACCCTTGGTCCGAATTCGGCGCATCCGACGCTGGCCGCCGTTCGTGATGCCGGTCTTGCCGGTCAGATCATATTTGGCACGTTTGATCTTTCGGGTGAAATTGCCGAAGCAATCAAGAATGACGAGATCAATTTCGCCATCGATCAGCAGCCTTACCTTCAGGGGTACCTGCCGGTTGTCATCCTGACCAACTATGCACGATATGGTGTTCTGCCGTCCGGCAACATCAATTCCGGTCCTGGTTTTATTACCAAGGACAATATCGAGCTTGTTGAAAAATACGCTGGCGAATTCCGTTAAGTGTAACCTCCCGTCAGGGGGCTGGCATCTGGCCGCCCCCTGGCAAAACTCACCTGCCATTAAAAGAGTGATGTCATGACGGACGAGCGGCTCAAGCAAGTCTCAACCCTTCGACGTGCCATGATCCGGCCGGAACTGGGTGCTATTTGCGGCACGATCCTGGTCTTTGTTTTCTTCTTCATGATCGCGGGCGATAGCGGCATGTTCTCGCCCGAAGGGGTCCAGAACTGGGGCGTGGTTTCTGCCCAGTTTGCCATTATCGCCGTTGGCGCCTGTCTTTTGATGATTGCCGGCGAATTTGATCTGTCGGTCGGATCGATGATCGGCTTTGCCGGGGTAGTGATTGCCATTCTGTCGGTGCATATGGGATGGCCGGTGTGGCTGTCGATCATTGCGGCCTTTGTCGTTTGTGTCGCGCTTGGCGCGCTAAACGGGTTCCTTGTGATCAAGACCGGGTTACCGAGCTTTATCGTTACACTTGCATTCCTTTATATCCTGCGCGGTCTGACCATTTGGCTATCGATCCTGACCACGCGCCAGACGATTATTGGCGGGGTTAAGGAAGCCGCAGAGGGTGATCCGCTGGCCTTCCTGTTTGGTGGCGTGATCTTCAAGGACCTGTTCCAGTGGTTTGCCGATCTTGGCCTGCTAGATACCTTTACGCGCGGTTCGCGCGAGGGGCAGCCGGTTGTCGAAGGCCTGCCGATGCTGGTGGTCTGGGCGGTGGTTCTGGTGATTTTCGGGCACTGGCTTTTGACCAAAACCCGTTTCGGCAACTGGATTTTCGCATCCGGCGGGGATGCGCAGGCAGCGCGTTATGTCGGTGTTCCGGTTAATCGGGTCAAAATCCTGATGTTCATGTTTACCGCGTTCTGTGCCACGGTTTTCGCCACCTGTCAGGTGATGGAATTCGGTTCGGCCGCAGCAGACCGCGGGCTTTTGAAAGAGTTCGAAGCGATTATCTGTGTGGTGATCGGTGGTGCGCTTCTGACCGGGGGATATGGTTCGGTCATCGGGGCGGCACTTGGCGCGTTGATTTTCGGTGTGGTTCAGCAGGGGCTGTTTTTTGCCGGGGCTGAAAGTTCGCTGTTCCGTGTGTTCCTGGGCGGTATCCTGATCCTTGCCGTCATCATGAACACCTATATCCGCCGCATCATCACCGGGGAGCGGTGAGATGTCGGAACCGATCCTGAAAATGGTGAATATCAGCAAGCATTTCGGCTCGGTCATCGCGCTGAACGGCGTCTCGATCGATCTGATAGCGGGCGAATGCCATTGTCTCCTGGGCGACAACGGCGCCGGAAAATCCACCTTCATCAAGACGATGTCCGGCGTGCATCAGCCGACCAGCGGGGAGATATTTTTTGAAGGGGAGCAGGTTCATTTCAACGACCCCCGCGATGCGCTGAAGGCCGGGATCGCCACCGTCTATCAGGATCTTGCGTTGATCCCGCTGATGTCGGTGACGCGCAATTTCT
>CAMPHD010000104.1 GCA_946885765.1 uncultured Thalassospira sp. | reverse complement strand
CTCATCAGGAATTCAGGAAAATTCGACCAGATATACCGATCCTGATCATCATAAATCCCGTCCAGGAGGGGGATGGCATTCCGGACGGCAAATTTCCGTACCAATGCAGGCGTCAACGCACCTTCTATATGCAGGTGCAATTCGGCTTTGGGGATATGCTGTGTCATTAATGGGCGCTCCGGATTTTTTTTATTTTCTTTCCCGATCCAGTTCTAACGCCAACAAAGCCCCGGGTCACGCGGCAACCGTTTTGCCTTTCGATTTTGTTCTGACTGATTTTTCATCCGGTGCCAAATCCGCAAGCGGCCCGATATAGGGGGCAAACCGCTGCCATTTCCCAACAGAGTCCTGATTGATCGGGCGACGCACCTGAATCATGCTGGCAGTACGGGCCGCCTTTTCCTCGCGGTAAAATTCAAGACATTCCGGTCGCCAGTCCAGCCCGCAATGGGCCAAATAGTCACGCGCCACCTGCTCCGGCTCTGCCACGAGGTCTTCGTAAGACAGGTCGAACAATGTTCCGTTCCGATCGGTTTCAAACAGAACAGACATCAGTTTTTCATAAGCACGGTAATAATCCGCCAGATCACCAAGATCGTCGGCGTAGCGCATTGGGATGGCAAACGGCGTGGTATAAAGCGAAAGGCAGGTCGCAAGCGGATGGCGATGGGTGTGCAATATTGACGCATCAGGAAACACCCGCCGGATCAATCCGACCCTAAGGAAATTGGCTGGCGTCTTGTTCGCCACAAATTTCGCGTTCGGATCATAAGCATTCAGCGCCGCCAGATAACGTTTGCGAATTTCGCCAATCATTTTGCTATCAAGGCGTTCCATCTGCTCCGAAATTTTACCGCTTCCCGTGACATCGACAACAATACGCGAAAAGTCGCCGATCTCCCCCGCAGCAAAAACATCAGGATGCGCACCCAGAATACGCTCGCAAAGCGTCGTTCCGGACCGAGGCAGACCCAAGACAAAGATTGGTTTGGGACCGGTTTCCATTATGGTGGCTGCAGGTTCGGCACCGCCGGCTTTTTGCCGATTGGCATCAGCCTTGACCAGTTCCCCGATACGTTCCATTTCAGCCAGTTCGGCACACATATCAACCGGCCATGCCTTACGATTTGCGGCATGCCCACGACGATACCAGTCGAAGGCGGTTTCCATATCGTTTTGCGCTTCTGCGGTGCGGGCCAGTGCAAAGCATGCAGAATAAACTTCCCCCGCAGAAGTATCTTCAGAACAGGCAAGCTTCGAGAGAATATCAACCGCGTTTTCCGGCATCGATTGCGGACGCAAGAACGCGATGGTCAAATAGGGTTGAGCACCAACATCATCAAAATCATCGATGAGTTTGAGATTTGCATTTACGGCCTGATCAACCATCCCCGAAAGAGCAAATGCAGACGCTTGAAACGCGCGCAATTCTTTGTCCCCGGGCGTTTCGGAAATCATTTGATCAAGCAAATCAAACGCTTTTACCGACATCTCGCAGTGCATATAAACCTGAACCAGAAGCTTCTTGGCCTCACACAACCGTGGATAGTTTTCCGGTATCCCTTCTAGAAGTGCAATCGCACGTTCAAGGTCGGCTGAAATACTACGCCCCGGACTAACCTTCATCTCCTGACGGAAGATAAGATCGGCCAGAATTTCCCGATAAGCGGCCTGCCCGGGCGCAGAAATATGCTTTTGCTCTACAATTTCTATTGATGAACGAAAGTCACCGCTTACCTGTGTAAATTTATAAAGATTTTGAACAACCGGATTAAAATAACGGTCCGCCGGCTCAAGACTGCGAAACAGACGTCGCAATCTTTGACCCGCGCGCTGAAAATTCGACCCTTGCATTTCCGAAACGGCAGTCATGATATGGATGTCAGTCCGTTTGGGATGGGTTCGCAGAATCTTCAAACCAATTGATGCTGCCATATCGAACTTGGCTGCCGACATAGCCATTTTCATCTCGGCTGCAATGTCTGTTTGTGCCTGAGCCATCATCCCGCTCCCAAACCACATATGTGCTTTTAAATGACCCCAGCCCACTTAAGAATCGTGACTTTAAGTCATTTGTTTTGCATTGCACAGAAATAATTTGGAAACAGCACGTTCACAATTACGCGACGATTAAACTGACAATACCAGTTTAATCAATCATCTATAAGGTCATGATTATTAGGAATCTTCGGGAGATATGTAGAATAACTCTGTCAGTTGGTCATTTAGCAAAAGTACGAATTTATGACGCCGTAATTGCCTTGCGGCGCAACATTCTGATCGATGCCAAAAGCTCACCGCCGACGATCAAAAGGCAACCAGTAATCACCGCCGGACTGGCATCGGGCTTGCTAAAGGCAATCAATAAAATCGTGCTGAGCAAAGGAGCACCATAGGACGCAACGCCAAGCGCCTGTATGTCGCCGTGCTTGGTCCCGTAATCCCAGACAAAAAACGCAGCCCCCACCGGGCCAAGCCCAAGTCCGACAATCGCAAGCCACTGCCCGGTATCAGGCATGACCCAGATTTCAGTCACGCCATGCGTTATGAACCCCAGCACCGCCGCCCCGCAAAGTCGAAGAACCGCCCCGGAAATGTGATACCAATGCAATCTTTCGCCCGGAAAAAGGGCCGAAAGCAGCACGATGAAAAGCGGCCAGAGATAGGCAATCAGACTGGCATCAACCGCTGGCGCATTCGCCAAGGCAACAAAATAGAAGAAATGATAGCCAAACAGTCCGCCGACACCCAGTACCTAGGCACCAATCGGTTGCCTTAATGCCCTAAAGGCTGAAAAACTACCACGGGCAATCCAGATGAAACTGAAAATAGCAGCAACAGAAAAGCAAAGACTGACCAGTTGAAAAGGCGGGATAGCGCCGACTTCGGTTGTGAACAAAGCCAGCAACGCCCAAAATACAATTGCAATGCCCCCAATCATGGTGGCCTTTGTACGAAGATCAAGCAAAGTCATCGACGCCATCCCGGAGTTCAACTAATCGCAGGGGCAATCAAAGCAGCCAGGGGTGTAAACGTCTTTGCTGAAACTCCGGATTTTGCGGTCAATCGACCGGTAATATCAGAATAAGAGAACTCAGGCACTTGCCATGCGGGTCAAGCGCAAGAGACCGTGTAACGCCACCTCCAAGAGCATCATGCATGACAAAGTTCAATGCATGAATACCCGGCAACTCATACCGGATCACCTCGCCCGCAACCAGCCCGGCAAAATGCTGCTTGACGCGATCTGCGGTGACTTTTTCCAATATCTGCTCCCAATGCGATGGGTCGTAGGCAATCACGGAAATATTGGAAATATTGCCTTTATCACCGGTTCGGGAATGGGCGATTTCGCGTAACAGCATGATCAGGCCTCCAATATCTCGACGGTGGTTTTGGCCTGCGCTTCCGGCAGAAGACCCGAAACAATCGCAATGATTTCGCGCGCCGATTTCGTCACTCCACCGCCTGCAGCCGGACCGTTAAGATAAAGACTTTCGACTTCTTCGCCGATACGTACCGCATCGGCTAGGTTATCCATCCTGCCAACAAAACGGACACGCACTTCGGGTATATCTTCCGGTATGTTCGGAGCAGCTCCCAGAACCGCATCAACACCGATCAATTCCCCACGCATTTCCTGACAGGCAATGCCCGCAATCCCGATGCGTTCTTTGAGGATATCAAGCGCGAGGCGCCCGCGTTTGCGCGCGCCCGGCCCGGCATAGGAAATCTGGCCCTCGCCGATACATGAATCGACATAGCCGATCGAAACCTTGAGTTTCCCGGTTTTTGCACGGCCATCTCCACCCGCAACGGCAACGCGGTCCGGGCTGATTTCGGCAACCGTCACCTTCGTGAAATCGGCAATCACGTCGGGCTGGATATAGGCCGACGGATCATGAACCTCGTACAGAATCTGCTCCTTGCAGGTCGCTGCCGTAACGCAGCCGCCGGTTCCATCAACCTTGGTGATCACCGCATTGCCGTCTTCACCAATTTCAGCAAGTGGGAAGCCAAGTCGGGCCAGTTCAGGAACATCCTTGAAGCCCGGGTCGGCAAAATACCCGCCGGTCACCTGCCCCCCGCATTCCAGCAAATGTCCGACCAGCGTCCCGCGTCCCAGTCGTGTCCAGTCATCCATTTCCCAGCCGAACTCATAAATCTGTGGTGCCAGAAACATCGCAGGATCGGCCGCACGCCCGGTCAGAATGACGTCCGCACCGGTCGCCAGTGCCTCCACAATAGGTCCGGCACCAAGATAGGCATTGGCTGAAACCAGCTTCCGGTCAAACGCTCCCAACAAGCAGCCTGCATCATCGATATGGAATGTCTCCGGATCAAGCACGGACAAAACATCATCCCCGGTCACAGCCGCGACACGCAAACCGGAAAGACCAAGTTCTCGGGCCACCGCCAACGTCTTTTGTGCCGCTGCATGCGGGTTTGCCGCCCCCATATTGGAAATAATGCGAACACCCTTTTCCCGGCAAATTGGCAATACCGCCCTCATCCGCCGTTCCAGCAGCGGGTCATATCCGGCATCCGGGTTACCCATCCGTGCCTGCTGCGCAAGGGCAATGGTACGTTCAGCCAGGCACTCAAATACGAGGTAATCGAGCTTCCCGTGCCTGACCAGCTCGACAGCAGGCTCTATCCTGTCCCCGGCAAAGCCGGCACCGGTTCCAATCCGCAAGGTTTTCATTGCGATACCTCCGGCATGGCACGCTGCTTCTTACCAAAATAAAACCCTGCTGCAAGCACGCCTGCAGCAATAAACGGACCCAGCACAAAAGGCCAAAGAGCCAGAACGATCACCGCAACCAGCATGCCGCGATCAAGCCATTTCTGCCCCAAAAACTGCTGCCCGCCCAGTAATGCCGGGATCGCAAAAACAAGCACCAACCCGGACAAAAGCGCATTAAGCACCGATAGCGTGCCCCCGCCCCCGGTCATACCCGGATACATCAGCAACATGAAGGGCACGATATAGGTCATCGCGCCAAGTCGAACGGCCTCCATCGCCGCGGGCAGCCAGTTGGTCCCGGCAATTCCTGCCCCGACAAACACCGCAACGCAAACCGGCGGCGTAATTACTGAAATCGTTGCAAAATAGAACACAAACAAATGTGCGGTCAGCGGTTCAACCCCGACTGCCGTCATCGCAGGTGCAAGAACCGCCGCAACCAGCACATAGGCTGCTGTCGTCGGCAACCCCATCCCCATCACCATGCAGACAAGCCCGACGACAATCGAGACCAGAACGGTCGAATCCCCGGCAAAAGACACAATCAGCGAGCTTAGCGTCACCCCGATACCGGTCAGATTGATCATGGAAACAAGGATCTGCGCACCAGCCAGAAGCACACCGATGATCACCATCCCCTTTCCGGCATCCGCAATCCCGGCCAGAACGCGATGGATCATCGTTTTTACCGAAAGGCTGCCATATGACGTTGCAACAAACGCCACAAGTAAACCGGTAATCCCGTAAAAGGCCGACGTCGCAACAGACCGCCCCATGAATATCCCAATACCGAGCCCGCCAAGCGCCGCAATGATCGGCAAAACACGGCGCAGTTGCAAGATTTCAGACCATGAGGGCAATTCATCTTCCGGCACGAGGCGCAGGTTGCGCCGGACCGACACGATATGCACGGTGACAAAAACAGAAAGGTAAAACAGCAAAGCCGGAATGACCGCGGCAACCATTACATCGACATACGAAATGCCAAGAATTTCCGCCATCACAAAGGCCGCCGCCCCCATGATTGGTGGCGCAATCTGCCCGCCGGTCGACGCTACGGCCTCGACGGCTGCGGCAAACGGTGCCGGATAACCAAGGCGACGCATCATTGGAATGGTAAAGTTGCCGGTGGTGGCAACATTGGCAACAGCCGATCCGGAAATCATCCCGAACAAACCGCTGGCAATGGTCGCAATCTTTGCCGCACCACCCGCCTGTCGACCGCCCAGCCGCATGGCTAGGTCCATAAAACTTTGCCCGCCGCCAGTATGCAGCAAAAGTGCGCCGAACAGGACAAAAGCGGCAATAACGGTTGCAGCAACCCCGGTCAGCATGCCCCAGACACCAAGATCACCAAGGAAAATAGTTTCGGTGACAAAGGCGACGTCAAAGCCGCGATGACCAAGGCTGCCCGGAAGGTTGTCACCCAATAGTGCATAAGCCAGACCGATCACGACCAGTGCCGGGAAAATGATACCCACGGCACGGCGACCGACTTCCAGAACCGCGAGAACAAGTCCTGCTGTCAAAACCATATCCAGCGTCGTCGCCCACGGCAGAGACGTCATGATTTCATCGTAATTCACAACGATATAGCTGCATGCGCAAAGGGTAATCGCGGCAATCAGCACATCGATGCAAATGCCCAATTTGCGCCAAGGTCGTTCGTGCCCCAACGGATAGATGGCAAGTCCCAGACAAACCACCAGCGCAAGAAAAATCGCCCGCTGGATAAGACTTTCAAATGGTCCAGTCGCTGCCGTATAGAAAACAAAGGCACCAACCAGCAGTGCAAGCCCGCTTTGAACGCGATCCAACATGACGATTTTCCCTGATATTCTTTTTATATAGGCGACTTATTACTTCGCCGGATCAAGCCGTGCCGGGATGTCAATTCCCTGTTCGCGGAACCATTTCGCCGCCCCCGGATGCAGGGGAATGGTGGCATATTGCAAGGTCAGCTTGGCAAGATCGACGCCCTTGACACTAGCCATCGCGGCCCCCTGTACTTCCTTGTCTTCCATCGCCGCCTTAACGATCTGATAAGCGGTTTCTTCGGACAGATTGGGACCGGCACCGACACCTACGCCAAAACTCCAGGTCGTGTAAGCAGGAACACCATCCGCCGCACCAGCCGGAACATCAACCACGGAAACATCTGGCATCTTTTCAATCAGGGTTGCCTTCTGATCATCCGTCAGGCCAAGCACGCGAATGGGGGTAAATGTCGCGATATCAATCGTAGAACTATCAAGCTTCTCGCCAGCACCGGATTTAACGTACCCCGCCACACGGTTATCCTTGATCATGTCGACAACGTCCGTTGTCGACCCACGCACGTAATCCGCACTCAGCCCGAGAGCATTGAAAACCGCCTCAGTCGTACTTTCGGTTGCCGATCCCTTGATCCCCGGATTGAACCGGACACCAACAAGACCCGCAAGATTTTCAACACCAGCATCGTCACGCACGATGACGTTCTGTGGCGCGCCGGTATAAACCCACAAAAGCCCCAGATCCATGGCATGCCCGTCAAAACTGTTCGTTCCGGCAACGGCGTGCTGGGCAACGTTTGTGGTTACAAGGCCCAGATCAATCTGCTGGCGTTCAATTCGGCGCAAATTATCCATGGTTGCACCGGTTTCCACAACCGATGCCTCAAGGTCTTCAACATTGTCATTAATCAGCTTCGCCACGGCAACGAAATAACCGTAATGGCTAGACGATGCCGAGGTCGAACCAATCAGCAGCTTTTGCTGGGCGAAAGCCGGAAACGAAAGGCCGATAGCCACCGCCCCGGCAAGAGCGATCTTGATCATTTTCATAGGATATTCCTCCCTAAGCCCCTTGGGGCATTTTGTACTGCGGATATTTTTCAGTTTGTTTTCCGTCAGCCATAGCAAAGCTTGCCCTATAACTTTTGTTGCCTGAAGTGATTAAAATGACATAATTAGTGCATGAAACGCATCAATATCGACATGGACGAAATCCGGGCCTTTATTCTTCTGTCCGAAAGCGGAAGTTTTCGGGCAACGGCAGACAAACTTGGCCTTTCAGGATCAGCGCTAAGCCGGCAAATCAGCCGACTTGAACAACGCACCGGTACGCGCCTGTTTGATCGCGATACACGCAATGTCGCCCTGACCCAACAGGGCCGTGTTTTCCGTCATCTTGCCGAACGGATGCTTGGCACTGCCGAAAATGCACTGTCTGAATTTGATTCCTATCTTGCTGCACGGCGCGGTCGCCTGACGATTGCCGGCCTGCCGTCAGTCACGGCGGGGTTGCTGCCGCCCCTGATCGCCAGTTTCATGGACGCGCATCCAGATATTGATGTGCAGATCAACGATGTTCTTTCAGACGGTGTGATCCGCGAAGTCGAAATGGGTCAGGCTGATCTTGGCTTTACTGCGGGCGTCGTTGAGTCGACCGACAACCTGTCCTTTCAAAAACTGCTTACCGACCGATTTATCGCGGTTGGTGCGCCGGGCGGCATCCTTGATGAAAAACGTCCCTACACATGGGAAGAACTGATTGCCCAGCCGATTGTCGCCATGGCACCGGGTACAAGTGTGCGCACATTGATTGATGCGGCCTGCGCACAAAACAACATTCCCTTCCGCCCCCGGTTCGAAGTATCCCACCTTGCCACAGCCGGGGCCTTCGTTTCGCAAGGGCTGGGCGTGACAGCCCTGCCGGCACTGACCCTTCCGGTTCTGGGCAGGGAACCGCTGATCTTCCGTCCCTTGGAAAAACCGGAACTGCTGCGTCATATCGGCCTGATCTGGCGGTCTGGTCGCACCCTTTCCCCGGCAGCCATAGCTTTCCTTGAACTGGTACGGCGAAGCGATCTGAGATCGCAAATTCCCGATGATTACGACTGGTAGGATGTACTATCGCTTGCCACGACTGACCCACGCCGGAGCACAATCGGCGCATGCCCGAACCGCCGCGAAAAGGCCCGCGAGAACGCACTTTGATCGGTAAAGCCGACATCGCGCGCGATGTCGCCAAGTGTCATTGTGTTTTTCGGATCATTCAGCATCGCATGGGCACGCTGCAATCTTTGTTCGCCAAGCCATCGCATCGGCGTGGTTCCTAGGTAGCGTTGGAAGGCAGCAAATAACGCACTTTCCGATTGTGCCGCGATCATCGCCATATCGGCAATGCCGACCGGTTCGGACAGACGAAGCTCTATCCAGGCAAGCACACGCTGCAACCGCATCGGTATCATGGCGTTTGCACCGCCCGAGTCTCCTTGCACAGCCGCCGAATGGCAAAGAACCTCGCGCAAACTGTTGCAAACAAACGCATCATCGGCAAAGGCGTTTTCACTCGCCGCAATGCCCTCAATACCCGCCAGATACAAAATCGACAGATTTTCCGATTGCAGGTTTCCCTGCCCGTCCGGGGAAACGCGCCGTATCCGCGATATCGCGCGTTTCTGTTCAAGCCCCTGCAAAAGACCGGTCAAACGCCCGACA
>CAMPHD010000103.1 GCA_946885765.1 uncultured Thalassospira sp. | reverse complement strand
ACTGATACCACCCTGATTGATTTCGTGTCTGACCTGCGTGCGCCCACCCCGACCGGGGCTGCGGAAAAGGCAGTTCCGGTGCGGCTTGATCTTATCGGGCAGGTCGAGGAAGACGGCCTTCGTCTGGCCCAAGCCGTCCGTCGGCTTGGCGTGGAAAAACGCACCGCCCTTGAAAGCCTTGCGCGTGGTCTTGGCGATCCGCGCCGGATGCTTGAAGAACGCAGCCAGACCCTTGATAACTGGTCGGATCGACTGCCACGTGCCGCAGGCAGTATTTTACAGCAGGCGCGTGCGCGCCTGAACGAAGCCGGGGCACGGCTGGTCAGTCCGCGCGAACAGCTTTCGGAAAAACGCGGGCGGTTGGAAAATGCCGGGTTGCGGCTGGACGGGGCGATCAAGTCCGCGTTCCAGATGCAAAAAGCCCGCCTTGATCAGGCGGCCGCCGGACTGCGCCCGGCAAATGCCAAACGTGATATCGCACGCGACCGCAAACAGATCGACGATCTGGCCGGTCGGATGCAGGCGGCGGTTAAAAATATCCTGAACCGAGAAGCCGAAGGACTGGCGCGTTATGACCGTCTTCTGGAAAGCTATTCCTATCGCAATGTTCTGAAACGCGGTTTTGCTGTCGTGCGCGGTGCAGACGAAAGTTTGATCGGCTGGGCGTCGGATCTGATTGCCGGGAAGGGTTACATTCTGGAAATGCAGGACGGACGTTCCGATGTGACCGCAGGGCCATCTTCATCGGGCAAGCCGGGACCTGCATCGCCGCCGCCGGACGCCGATAATACTGCCACTACATCCTCATCCTCATCCACTGCCACGGTCGCGCCGAAATCCGCGTCCAAACCGAAACCGGTCCGGAAAAAAGACCCGGCCCCCAAAGATGATGACAGGCAAGGGAGCCTTTTGTGATGCGTTTCGGAACGACCACGTTTCTGGCAACAACCGGTTTGATCGTATCGTGTTTCGGTGCAATCGCGGCCGAGCCGACCTATGAGGGCCAGTTTGTTCAGGGCGGCATCGTGTTCGGGCAGACCGAACCCGGTGGCAGTATCCTTCTGGATGGCAAGGCCATTGATACGATTGGCCCGTACGGGGCGTTTATCCTTGGCTTTCCTCGCGATTACGAGGGCCCCGCCAAGCTGACCCTGCGCAAGGCTGATGGGGCAATCGAAGAATACGCCTATGACATCGGGGATCGCGAATTTGATATCCAGCGGATTGATGGCCTGCCGCCCAAAATGGTGACACCGGATCCAAAGGTTATGGAGCGGATCAAGGATGATTCGCGTCAGGCCCGCGAAGCACGTGTCGAAAGATTTACCCAGGAATTTTACAAGAACGGCTTTATCTGGCCGGTTTTGGGGCCGATCAGCGGTGTTTACGGATCGCAACGCATCTTAAATGGTGAACCACGCGCCCCACATTGGGGAGTAGACATCGCCGTTCCGACCGGAACACAGGTTGTGGCCCCGGCTGACGGGATTGTGACGCTGGCGCACTCTGATATGTATTTTTCCGGGGCGACCCTGTTCATTGATCACGGGCTTGGCATGGTTTCGGCGTTTTTGCATCTGTCGGAAATCGATGTGAAAGTTGGTGATGTGGTTCGTCAGGGTGATCCTATCGCCAAGGTCGGTGCAACCGGCCGGGCAACCGGGCCGCATCTGGACTGGCGGGTTAATGTCGGGGATGCGCGTGTTGACGCGGCCCTTCTTGTGCCGACGATGGAAGACGCACAAAAGGCCGCAAAGGCAAAGGCCAGCAATTGACGATGGATAACCAATAGGGAACGTCTGCCATGAAAAAGCACGGAGCCGTCGCCGCAGGACATGATGTCACAGCACGCGCGGCTGCCGATGTACTTGAGGCAGGCGGCAATGCCTTTGACGCGGTGACCGCCGCGATGTGGACGGCGTGTGTCGCGGAACCGGTTCTGGCGTCGCTTGGCGGGGGCGGGTTTGTCATGACCCGTCCGGCGGGAAAACCGCCAAGGCTTTATGATTTCTTTGTCGAAACCCCGCTTGCCAAACGCCCGCGTGAAGAGCTTGAATTTGAAAGCCGGTTTGCGACATTTGCCGGTGGCGTCACCCAGGAATTTCACGGCGGATACGGTTCGGTTGCAACGCCGGGCGTGGTTGCCGGTATTTTCAAACTTCATGACGATCTTGGATCGTTGCCGATGGCGATGCTGGCGGAACCCGCAATTACCGCCGCACGCGACGGGATCAGACTGGATGCGTTTCAGCGATATGTCATGGGGATTGTGACGCCGCTTCTGGCGTTTTCTTCTGATAGCCGGGCGGTTTTTGGGGCGCCGGGACATCAGGCCGAAGACGGGTTTGAACTGTTGGGCGAGGGCGATCTTCATCATCAGTCCGATATGGCCGATAGCATTGAATATTTGCTGCGGACCGGTGCCGATGGTTTTTATCACGGCGATCTTGGTCATGCACTTGTGACCGAATGCCGGGAATATGGTGGCTATCTTACGGGCGCTGATTTGGCGGCATACCGGGTTCTGGTCCGCGATCCGCTTTTGATCGCCGGGCGCAACGGGCGATTTGTTTTAAATCCGCCACCTGCATCGGGCGGGGTTCTGGTCGGGTTCGGGCTTAAGCTTGCGCGCGAAATAGAACTCGGGTCGTTTGGTTCGGCCCGTCATCTTGAAGCGATTTCGCGCATTCTTCATGCCACGGGACTGGCGCGCAGCGAATATGGCGCAAGCCCCGCAATCCTTGCCGACGAATTCTGCGAATCCTACCGGTCGATGATTGGCGAACGCCCACTTAGCCAGAATGGCACGACCCATATTTCCGTGGTTGATGGCGATGGCAATCTTGCCGCCGCGACAATTTCGAACGGGTCCTGCTCCGGGCGGATGGTGCCGGGCACCGGGATCATGCTCAACAATATGCTGGGCGAGGCCGATCTGTCGCCTGATGGGTTCCATCACTGGCCATGCGGTGTGCGGATGACATCGATGATGACCCCGGCCCTCTATCTGGCGACCAATGGCGATGCGATTGCACTGGGGTCTGGCGGGTCAAACCGCATCCGTTCCACCATGTTGCAGGTGATGGTGAATATCGATGCCTATGACATGACCCTGCATGGGGCGGTGGCGGCACCGCGACTTCATGTCGAAGACAGTCTTCTGTCGGTCGAACCGGGATTTGACGGATCGCTTCTGGATGGGCTGAGCCTGGAAGACCAGCAACGCTGGGATGCGGAGGACATGTTCTTTGGCGGTGTTCACGCCGCCAAGGTCAGTGGCGATAGAAAGAAGTTCAATGCAGTGGGCGATGCCCGGCGCAATGGTTATCAGGTGGTGATTGCCGATCTGTAATCCGGTTTGAACCGACGACCTAACGCGGAATTTCGTCAGCAGGGCGGACGTCCAGCAACGGTGACGCATCTATATTTTCCGCATTCATCATCGTGGCGACCCGCTGCATGGATGACAGAAGCTGCGTCTTTTCCCAGTCGGGCAGGGCATCGAACTGCGATATGAATTCTTCATGCAGCATGGTGGGGGCTGCTTTCAGAACATTCTGACCTGCCTCTGTCAGAACCGTATTGACCACACGTTTGTCCGTGGTGCTGCGTCGGCGTTCTGCCAGCCCGCGCTGTTCAAGGCGGTTCAGGATTGTGGTAACCGTTGCCTGACTAAGTGACACATGATTGGAAATGCGGCGTACCGTGACATTCTGCAATTCGTCAATCGCGCGCAGGACCATCACCTGCGGGATGGTCAGGCCACAGGCTTTCATCATTCGTTTGGAATGAAGATCGGTTGCGCGGATGATCTGCCGCAACGCGACCAGAATGTCCTGCCAATAGGCCTGTTTCATGGTGTTTCCCGTGGGTGATATATTCGAAATTATTCGGTAACGGGCTTTGCCCGCTTTATCAACGCAATTTGTTGCATGACAAAGGGGGGGCGGATTAATTGCCCCGAATGCGCCGCATGGCAAAAAAGATCATCGCAAAGATGGCGATCAGGATAAGGGTAACACCGGCGATCAACAGGGCCTGCTTGAGCCGCAGATCATATTCCTGTTTACGTTCGACATAGGCGATGGCCTGTCGTCTCAGTTGATCCATCTCGGGCGTGATATCGAAGCTTGCGCGATACATTTTGGCCCCGGCACGAGACAGAAGATCGTTGGTTTTATTAAGCCGTTCATTGAACATCGCAAAACGTTCTTCGGTCGCGGCCAGATCGTCAAGCGGGTTGTCTTCTTCGTCTTGTTCGTTACTGCGGACGATCGAAAGTTTGGTCCGGGTTAGATTATCTCCGCCCTCGTGCAGACAGTCGGACAAGGATTTCTTTTCAGCATTTCTGCCGCATTCAATCTGGCGGTCGCCAAACTGTTCGAGCGCATTCTGCAGATGTGTTTGCAATTGTTGATCAAGTTCGGCAATCCGCAGACGCACCTGCTTGGAGCTGTCTTCGATCTTGCCGACATCCCCTTCAAGAGCAAAGGATGGCCAGACGGCAAACACCGAAGCAACAAGGATCAGGATAAGGGGGACGACGAAGCGCAGCAAAAAGGACATTTCCCTGACGGTGACGTTCTTTGAATTGTCAGTCTGGGGCATGGTCGTTCCGATTCAGTTAACGACCATGCTATCGGAGAGACATGTCATTTCGGCCAGCGTTTGTGCAGCCATAGCCATTGTTCGGGGCGCTCGCGGATCCAGCTTTCCATGATCGCATTAACCTCGGTCATGATGCGGAGGATATCGGCATCGCGGTCTTCGGTCGGGGCAATTTTGAGTGCCGGATAAAATGTCATCCGGAAACTGGCACCACCCAGCCGTTCAACCCTGACCGGTATTACCGGGCAATCATATTTCAGGGCGAATTGCGCCAGCGCCGGGGCCGTCATGGCATCGCGGCCAAAAAAGGGAACGGCAATACCGTTATTGAGTTTCTGATCGACCAGCATTGCGGCGTGGCCGCCCTTTTTCAGGAAGGATGCATATTTCCGTGCGCCCTGCGATCCCTTTGGCACCAGTTCGCCACGAAATCCTTTGCGAACACTCTTGAAAAGTTTGTCGACCCAGGGGTTATCGGGGGCGCGGTAAATGGTCATCATATCCATATCCAGCGCATCACTGATTTTGGTCGAAACTTCCCAGTTTCCGATATGGCCGGTAAAGAACAGGCCCGGTTTGTTATCGGACTTGGTCGCCAAACCGTTTTCAAGTCCAACAATTTCAAGGCGGGGGCTTCCGCAGACAAGCTTTGGAAGGTGGGGGATTTCTGCGACACTGCGGCCGAGATTTTCCCACATACCGGCTATGATGGTTTCGATTTCTGCGGCAGACTTTTCCGGAAAGGCCTTAACCAGATTGTTTCGGGCTTTCCTGCTTTGACCAAGCTTCGGGCCAATCGTGCGTAAAAGGCAGCCACCGATTTTTGATGCAAGATCAATCGGCATGATCCGGAAAAAGCCAAACAGAAAATAGGCTCCCAATCCCTGCAAGGGATGAGAAACATATTTCTGGCGTGCTTGGTAAAAGGCACTGCGTTCAGGCATCGGACAATACCGCCGTAATTATTTTTTCCAGCTGGTCCGGGGCTTCGAATTCCAGCACGATATCAAGTGTACGTATATCGTTACGTGCCGCAACAGGCAGGCGCATCAGGTCTTTTTCCGTCGTCACCAGTTCTGCGTTTAATGACGCAGCCCTTTGACGCAGATCCGCCAATTCATGCGGGCGAAATGGATGATGATCGGCAAAATCGACAGTCGCAACAATATCGGCACCGACTGCGCGCAGACTATCATGGAATTTGGCCGGGCGGGCAATGCCGGCAAAGGCAAGAACCCTGCGACCTGCAAAGTCGGCACCATTGCAGGGCACCACACGGGCGCGCAGAACCGGAACAGACGCAGGCAGGTTTTTCAGAAACGGTGGATTGCCATCGCCGATCAGAATGATCGCACGAACTTTGGCCAACCCCTGTTCAAGGGTTTCGCGCATCGGGCCCGCCGGAATGATACGACCGTTTCCGATCCCAAAAACGCTGTCAACAACGGCAAAGCTGCAATCCTTGATCAATGACGGATTTTGCAGTCCGTCATCCAGAATGATGGCCTCGGCCCCGGCATTTCTGGCCGTTTCGGCACCCATGCCCCGATCCCGCGAAATCCATGTCGGTGCCGTTCGCGCCAGAAGCAGCGGCTCGTCACCAACATCGGATGCTGCGTCCTGCATCGGATCGACACGGTGCGGGCCGGTTTCCTTACCACCATATCCACGGCTCAGGAACTGGGCGGAAATGCCCATTTTGTGCAGTGTATGATAAAGCGCGATTGCGGTTGGCGTTTTGCCTGCACCACCGATGGTAAAGTTGCCAACACAGAAAACCTTGCATCCCGGATGGCGCATGGTTGTCGTCATTGCCCGAATGCCTGCACCTGCGCGCCACAGCAGGGAAAAAGGCGACAGCGCCTTGGCCATGCAGCCGTCTGTTAGCCAGAAATCAGGGGCCCGCATTGGCAACCTCGCCGGTTAAAAGGGGGGTGATCGCATCAATGGTTCGTTCCAGAACCTCCGCCTTTGAATTGGCATATGCCAATGCGGCATTTGCCAGTGCGCTCGCCTTTTCCGGATGGGTCAGAAGAATATCGATCTGTCTTGTCAGGTCATCACGATCAGCCACAGGCCGACAGGCATGCACGGCAAGAAGTTCCTGACTGATATCGCTAAAATTGCTCATATCGGGGCCGTGCAGAATGGCACATCCAAGTCGGGCCGGTTCCAGCGGGTTTTGTCCGCCGGACGCACAAAGGGATTTTCCGATCAGGCAAACCGGTGCAACCCGGTAATAAAGCCCCATCTCGCCCATCGTATCGCCAAGATAGATGTCAATATCTTCGGTGATTTTGTGCCCCAGGCTTCGGCGGGCAACGCGCAATCCCTGCGCAATCAGATCCGCCTCGATTTCATCAGCACGATCTGGGTGACGGGGAACGATAACTGTCAAAAGGCCTTTATGCTTTGGCGAAAGTGCCTGATGAACCTGCGCACAGGCCAGTTCCTCGCCCTCAAACGTACTTGCCGCAAGCCATACCGGGCGGGTGCCGATCTGCGATTGCAGTTCGGTTAGGGCGCCGGCTTCGACCGGCAGCGGGGGGGCTGCAAATTTCAGGTTCCCGACGTCGCGCACATCTTTGCCGCCAAGGGAAACGAACCGCTCAGTTTCCTTGCTTCCTTGCGTCAGGATCAGGTCAAACGCGGAAATGACCGGCGTGATAAAGGATGGAAATCGTGAATAGCTTTTGAAGCTTCGGGCCGAAATGCGGCCATTGAGCAGTGCCAGTCTTGTTCCTGCCTTCTTGGCCTTGGTCAGAATGTTGGGCCAGAAATCACTTTCTAGCCAAAGTGCTGCATCCGGTTTCCAGTGGTGCAGAAAACGCGCAACGCAAACCTGTCGATCAATAGGGATAAACTGATGGATCACTCCTTTGGGGAGGCGCTGATACATCATTGCAGCCGATGTAACGGTACCCGTGGTGACAAGGATCGAGGTTTCGGGAAAACGCGCGCGAATGGCGTCGATCACGGGCAGGGATGACAGGGACTCACCAACACTGGCACCATGTATCCAGACAAGCTTTCCCTTCGGGCGCAATGCACTGGCATGGCCGAACCGTTCACCGATCCGTCCTGCATCTTCCTTGCCGCGTTTTTTGCGCCGTTGCAGATAAATGCCAAGTACCGGACCCAAAAGCCGTGTCGCCACGCGATAGGCGTAAAACAGGCTCATTTAGCGCTTTCCTGTTCTGCCGCTGCCATTGCCGAACGTTTCTGTTTGGGAAGTTCGTCAGCTCCGGCAGGTTCGATCACCTCAAGGCCGAGCTTGCGGTCTTTCTCCTGCGTCAGTTTCGTCAGGGCTGTTTCCAGTTCCAGTCGCTTTGCTTCCAGTCCTGCATCGTCCATATCCCGGGGGACATGAATAGGATCGCCCCAGCTAAAGACCCCTTTCGAGAAGGGAAATGGCAAAACAAATCGGTCCCAACTGCCAAACACGCGCCGTCTTGACGACGAATAGGTCAGCGGGAAAATCGGAACTCCTGCCAGTTTTGCCGCCTGAACAATACCATCCGAAATCCGCATGCGCGGACCACGTGGTCCATCCGGCGTCATGCCGACAACCTCGCCGGATTTAAGCGCCTTGAGAATCCGCCGCAAAGCAGCCGCGCCGCCTTTGCCCTGGCCGGTTGACCCGGCTATTGTGGCAATCCCGAAATGCCCGATTGTGCGCGAAATAATCTCGCCATCGCGATGCGATGATATCAGCATGTTAAACGGGCGATTGCCCGCAACCGAGCGCCAGGTATAAGGCATCATCAGCAATCGCTGATGCCAGAAGGCCACGATAAAGGGTTTGTCGTTAGTCAGGTAATGGGCGGGATGGTCGCCACCTTCGGTGTGCCAGCGACCTGTAAAGCGCACAAACCGGATATAGGTTGCCGCAAGCCAGCACAAGGTGCTGCGCGCCTGATCGCTTTTTATGATTCGTTTATGCCACTGCAAGCCGGTCTGCCCCGAATGTTAGGCCTGATTGTCGTTTTCTTCTTCCGAGAATTGCAGATTATAGAGGTTGGCGTAAGCTCCTCCAAGTGCAAGCAATTCTTCATGGCGTCCCTGTTCGGAAACACGGCCATTCTGAATGACGCAAATTTTGTCGGCATCGACAATGGTCGACAGGCGATGCGCAATCACAAGGGTCGTGCGGCCTTTCATCAGTTCGGCCAGTGCGCCCTGAATGTGGCGTTCTGACTCCGTATCAAGGGCCGATGTTGCCTCGTCCAGCAGCAGGATGGGGGCGTTTTTCAACATCGCGCGCGCAATTGCAATACGCTGGCGCTGTCCGCCCGAAAGCTTGACACCATGTTCGCCGACGATGGTGTCATAGCCGTTTTCAAGTTGCAGAATGAAATCATGGGCGGCGGCATTGCGGGCGGCTTCCTCGATTTCTTTCTCGGTTGCCCCGAAACGGCCATAGGCGATATTGGAACGAACCGTATCGTCAAACAGGGTGATTTCCTGACTGACCAGTGCGGTTGCCTTGCGCAGGCTTTCCATCGTGATGGTGCGGATGTCCTGACCATCAATGGTAATTGCACCGGCATCGATATCGTAAAACCGTGGAATAAGGTTCAGGATCGTTGATTTGCCCGCACCGGATGGCCCGACAAGGGCAATCGTCTGACCCGCCTCGATATCAAGGTTGATATCGTGCAACGCCGTCGTTTCATCGTTATAGGA
>CAMPHD010000102.1 GCA_946885765.1 uncultured Thalassospira sp. | reverse complement strand
CTCCTGACCTTCTCGCCGCGGCTGATTCTTTGGTTCGGCTGCTGGCTTTTCATCGCCTGGTGTACGATCAACGTCTGGATGATGACCCGTCCCGGAGTGCTCATATCGCAACATTTCGGCGATGACTGGACCCCGACCCAGGATGAAATCATCACCACCTATAACCTGCCGGAATTTATCGATATTTCTGCTTTGGCCGAACAGGTTGTGATTGTTGTGGTCTTTACCCTCGCCTGTGCGGTGATGGTTTCGCGATTGCGCGTCCTGATCAATCAGTTCGCGGCGGCCGAACGGGCACATGGTAATCTGGCGCGTTATTTTCCCGCGGCCCTTGCCGATCAACTGGCAGATCGTGACGAACCGGTCCGGATCGGGGCACGGCGCGAATGCGTTATCCTGTTTGCCGATATTATCGGTTTTTCCGGTTATGCGGAAAAACGCGATCCGCAGGATGTCATGCGATTGTTAAACCAGTTCCATCAGATCATGACGACCCAAATAGGGGCGTATGGCGGCATTGTTGAAAAATATATCGGCGATGCCGTCATGGCGAGTTTCGGTGCATTTGACGATATGCATTGCCCGGCGGCGAATGCCCTTTCGGCTGCGCAATCCATGGTTACCCATGTTCGCGACTGGCAAAACAGCGACCTTGCGGACAGTACAACGCCACTTCAAATCGGCATTGGTCTTAATTTCGGCCCCGCAGTTGTGGGTGATATCGGCGAAGGTGAAGCCGTGACACCCGCAGTAATCGGGGCCAGCGTCAATCTTGCGGCACGTCTTGAACGCGCGACCAGAACCCTTGATACCGACATCATCATCAGTGACAGTTTCGCCCGCAAACTTCGAACTGAAACCGCATCGGCAGGGACAGCTTTGCTGCGCAGCTTTACAAAACAGGATGCCATCCGCGTCAAAGGTTTCAGTCAACCGGTCCCGGTTCATTTTCAACCCCGGTCCGTAAGCTGATGAAATCGACAGTTGGCATGCGCCAAACCCTTGAATTCCGGTGAAACCGGTCCAAAATGCCTTTTACTTGCCAATACATCAGAATAAGGGAGGAAGGTATGGCGGATTCCGTAACACCGCAGCCACCGGGAGCGGACAGCGTGCCGACTTCTGTTACGATCCGGACTTTGTTCGGAGACAAGGAATTCCTGTGGGACAAGGCAATCTATTTTCCGACAGGGATCAAAGGTTTTCCAGATCATAACGTCTTTGCCCTCGCCAATTTTCCGGGCGAAAGCAACAATACCTTTATCCTGATGCAAAGCCTGACAGAGCCGGAACTGGCCTTTATCGTTGCCCCCTACAATATGGAAAGCAACAGCATCAAGCCCGAACACCTAGCTCAGGCCTTTACCATCCATGGCATCAAAAAAGACGAAGGCGCTGTTTTGCTGATTGTGACCCTGCATAAACCCGATGACGGTGGCGAGACCAGCATGTCGGTCAATCTGCGTGCACCAATCATCATCGATACATCCCGTCAGGCCGCCTACCAGCATCTGCTACCCGATACGAGTTATTCCTACCATCAGACGCTGGGTGCCTAACCTTCCTGCACGCCCATTTCAGGAAGGACCGGTTTTTTCATAATGGTCCTTCCGTTAACTTGATACGTCCTTGATCCTGCCATTTTTTCGCGTAAAGGTCGCTCAAGAACAATACGCAACAAGGGATTCGAGATGTCATCAGAAATGCGCAACCGTTTTGCCATGGCCACGCTGTTAAGCGCGGCCCTTTTTGTTGGCCCGGTCATAGAACCGGCGTCCGCCCAGTCCGGTGACGAAAAAGCGGAAGAAACTGTCACGCTTTCGGGTGAAAACCGTAGCAAGATGCAGCTGACCGTTTACCCCGGCAACCTTGGCATGATTGCCGAGCAACGAAACGGGACGATCCCCAAGGGGGTAAAAACGCTTCGGATCGAAGACCTGCCGCAAACCATCATGGACGACACGTTCCTGATGGGCGCACAGAAAGATGCCAACCTCGTATGGCATTCGCTGCGCAATACCGCGAACGGTCCGGCAACCATGTATCGTCTGCTGCAGGATCAGGTCGGCAAAACCATTACCATCCGGCGCAAGGATGACGAACTGGTCGAAGGCACGTTGCTATCGATTGACGGTGGCGCACTGGTTCGCACCCTTGATGGTATTGAACAGGTCCCTGTTGAGCAGATCATTATTTCGGACCTGCCCGGTAACTTCGCCACCAGCCCGGCAATAGAAGCCACCATCGGCTCGGATGCGGCACTTGATCACATTTCGCTTGCCTATCTTCTTGGGGGCATTTCGTGGCAGACCGCCTATGTCGGGCAATATGATAGCGCTGAAAATGTCCTGAACCTTTCGGCAATGGCACGCATCACCAATCAGACAGGGTCAGCAATCAACAATGCCCAGCTGCGTCTGGTGGCCGGTGATCCCAACCGGGTCAGCTACACCCCGATGGCAAAGGCTGCCCGTGGGGAAATGATGATGTCAGCCATGGCCGACAGCGCACCGGGTGGCGGCGCACCGAATCGCGAAACCATGGAAAACCTGCATGTATATGGCCCGTTCGACGGCCTTTCGATGCGTAATGGTGATGTTGTGATGATGCCGTTGATCGCATCGCAAAGTTTGCCCGCAACCCGCAAGGTCACCTTTAACGGCAGCGCCAATCTTTACTATGCCGGTCAAAGTGACGTTTCCGAATTTATCCGTCCCGACCTTGAAATCGAGATCGAAAATGATGGCGGTCCAGACGAAAAAAGCCCGTGGCCAGCAGGAACCGTGCGTGTCTTCGGCCAATCCCAAAGCGGTGTGACAGGTTTCCTTGGTGAAGACAATCTGTCTTTGACCCCGGTCGGACGCAAGGCAACCATCCGCCTTGGTCAGGCCAGCAATATTTCCGGTACTCGCAAAGTCACAGCGTTTGACCGCAAGGCACGCCCAAACCTGCCTGATGAAATCACCGCCAACATGGAATGGTCGATCACCAATGGCGGCGAACGCACAGAAACCGTAACGATCCGTGAAAATGTTCCGGCCGACTGGGTCGTGACCGGCGAAGATCACAATCACACCAAGCCACAACCTGACCTGATTGTCTGGACGATAGAGGTCCCCGCGGGCAAAGAAGTCAACCTGAGCTGGTCGGTGAAAAGCACCCGCTAAGTGCCAGGCCGGAAGCATTATCCGGTCTGATTGCTGTCGTAAAAGGCTTTCGCCAGCGGCAGCAACAGAACCGGATCGGGATTTTCGCCGGTTGTGCTGCAAAGCTCGGTATAAAGACAGATCAGTTTCGCCAGCAGGATGAATGCCTGCTGGTTTTTCTTTCCGGCGAATATCGCAAGATTGGCAAGTGCCTCGGCGCAGATTTCCCGTGCGATCCCGGACCGCCCGCCACCACGCAATGCCAGAACAAGCGCGCCCTGAGAATAACCAAGATCAAGGCGAGCAGCTTCGCTTTGACCCGATGGCATATTCGCCAACCTGTCACGACGAAGTTCAACAGCCTGTCGCGCGGCATCAACCGCGTCCGCCCATTGCTGTCCATTGATTTCAAGCGCCGCCCGATTGTTCAGGCTATGGGCCAATCCGGCGCGCGCCGCATCCGGTGCCATTTGCAGATAGGTGGCAAAAAGGTGATCAGCCTCGTCAAAAAGGGCAAGGGCCGTCATCCGTTCGGATTTGTCGAGTGCGGTTGCCATTTCAAGATAAAGACGTGCCAGCGTTAACGAACCGGGTTCCGTCGTCTGCAGGAATGACAGACGCGGCAAATATCCGGCAAGTTTGTCCGACATCTCTGTTTCCTGCTTTTGCCTGAATTCCGTGACCAAAGTGCGCCGGTTAACAGACGGACACGCACCTGTCTTGTGAAGCAGGGCCAAACGAGGATAAGCTGCAATCTGGCCAAGCGGCCATGCCCCGGCTCCGGACTCTCAACCCCTTTATCTGGCCCAATCTGGCCCATTTTGTGTGAAACGACTGCCACCCATGACCATGTCGACTGAAACCCTGCGCGCTCTTTACGGAACCTGGCGCATTGCACGTGGCGATGCCAAGGGCCTTGCCTTCTTTGACTATTCCATCGAGGCTTTCTGGCGCTCTTTTCTTGCCGCCTTCATCGTTTTTCCGGCCTTTGCACTTTTGCGCTGGCATGACCTAGACACGGTTCCCGATGAATTCCCTGTCGGTCGTTACATGCTGGTGGAAACCATTGCCTATGTCATGAAATGGTTCGCCTTTCCGCTGCTGATGCTGCATGTCGCACCGATGATCGACCGGCCCAACCGTTACATCGCATTCATCACCGTTTATAACTGGTCAAGCGTGTTGCAAATGGGGGTTTATTTGCTGGCGCTGTTTCTGGGCGCAATCTTCCCGATGCTCGGTGCAGGCGGGTTTGTGCTTGTCGCGGTTATCGCGATGCTGATTTACGGGGTTTATATTGCGAAACTGACCCTTGTGGTTCCAGCCATGACGGCAAGTGCGATTGTGGCGGCCGATTTCCTGCTGTCATTGACCATTACGACGATCGGCATTCGGCTCGCACTTGACCAGCTATTCTGACACAATCGGAAAATAAGCCAGCAAATTCAGGGAGAAAGATCAGAATGAAACCGGTACTTGCCATCACAAGACGCCTGCCGGATGCCGTCGAAAAACGTGCCCGCGAAAGTTATGATCTGCGCATGCAGGACGGTGATGACCCATTGTCACGCGACCAGATCCTTGACCTGTGCAAGGACGCGAACGCCGCACTGGTTTCGGTCGGCGATCCGATTGATGCAGCCTTCTTTGCAGCCTTGCCCCAAAAGGTCGGCATCGTTGCCACCTTTTCCGTTGGCACCGACCATATCGATCTGGCTGCGGCCAAGGCCAACGGCTTCGTGATCGGCAATACGCCGGGGGTTCTGACCGATGCGACCGCCGATATTGCATGGCTTCTTATTCTGGGTGCTGCCCGCCGTGCAAGCGAGGGTGAGGCCGAAGTCCGCAATGCCACATGGTCAAGCTGGCGCCCGACGCATATGATGGGCACGCAGGTTACCGGCAAGAAGCTGGGCATTATCGGCATGGGCCGGATCGGACAGGCCGTCGCGAAACGGGCACGCGGTTTTGATATGGAGGTCCATTATTTCAACCGCCGACAGCTCCCCGAAGATCAGGAGTTTGGCGCGACCTATCACCCATCCATTGATGACCTGCTGCCCCATTGCGATTTCCTGTCGCTGCATTGCCCGTCGACACCGGAAACACGCGGTATGGTCAATCGCGATTTTATCGCCAAACTGCCAGACGGGGCCATTATTGTGAATACGGCACGCGGCGATGTCGTCAATGACAAGGACCTGATTTCGGCACTCAAATCACGCAAACTCACCGCAGCAGGGTTGGATGTCTTTGCCGGCGAGCCGAATATCGAGCCAGCCTATCGCGATCTGCCCAATACGTTCCTGTTGCCCCATCTGGGATCGGCAACAGTTGAAACCCGCAATGCCATGGGGTTCAGAGCCCTTGATAACATCGATGCCTTCATTCAGGGCAGGGACGTGCCGTTCAAGGTTTGATGATTGTTGTTGGAATATTCCAACAAACGAAAGGCGCCTGATCGGGCGCCTTTTTATTCCAGATCACTTTCCTCGCCCGCGGGCAGGATACAGGAAATCTCATGACCATCCCGGCTGACCCTGACCCGGCCGCCGTGGATTTCGACCACTGCACGAACCATCGCCATGCCAAGAGCCCGGCGCGCGGATGGCGATTCGCCCTCGCGCAATCCTTCAAACAGCATCGGCTGCGGTGCCTCGTCCGACAGTGAAATGCTGATATCGATATCCTCGCCCCGGCGACGCGCGACGACGGAAACCTCGCTGCCCTCGGGCGCGGTCCGAAGTACGTTGGTGACAAGGATAAACAATGCCTGCTTCAAACGGCGTTCATCGGCAATCATCCAGCCGATATTGCGCGAACAATAAAGCCGCAGTGAAACGTTAAGTTCCGCCAGACGCGCCCGTGTCAGGGCTTCGAGTGAGCGCAACAACCGTCTAGGATCGACCGTATCAAGTTCAAGTGCGACCTGCCCTGATCCAAGTGTTGCCAGATCGCGCATGTCATCGACCAGCGCCAGCATGCTTTGTGCCTCGGCCCGGATGGTTTCAACCGACTGGGCGACATTACCCTGCAAATGCGGAATAAGACGATCTGCCTCGCCATTGATATGGTCAAGCGGCCGGGTCAATTCGCGCGATACAGTCGAAATGAAGTCCGACTTCATCTGATCGGCGGTACGCAGGGCCTCGTTGCGTTCACGAAGCGCCCGTTCGACCCGGATCGTGTCGGTCACATCGATATAGGACATCATCACCGCCCCATCGGGCAGCGGTACAATGGCAAAATCGATGATGCTGTTATCGGCACGTTCGATACGACCGCTCATGGGTTCATGATTGGTGATGCGCGCGACCATCCGGCTTTTGAATTTGTCCCAATCTTCTCGATCATGCCAGTATTCGCGCGCTTCCTCGACAACCTCACTGATATGGGGCGCACCCGAAAGGAAGCTGTCTTCAAGCCCCCAGACATCGGCAAAGCCGTGGTTATAAAGCCGCAGCCTTCCATCGCCGCTGATCACGCCAACCGCTTCATGCAGGTTTTCAAGCGTCTCGCGCTGAACCGCGATCAGGGTATTGTAACTGCTTTCCAGAACCAGCTTGTCGGTCACATCCTCGTAGGCAAACATCAGCCCGCCGAACGGATGGGGTGAAATGAACCGGCGCAATGTCATGCCGTTTGGCAAATGCATCAGATCTTCTTCGGGTTTCAGAAGATCGGTAAAGCGCTGGTTTTCGATATTGCGGAACTGCGTAAAGTCGGTGACTTCAGGCAATTTTCGTTCATCGCGCATCCGACGTAGAACGTCGTCGAGCGACGGCTCTGCCCATAGCCAGTCCTCGTCCATATCCCAAAGCTTGGTGAAAGCGGTGTTAAAGAAAATAAGCCGCTTGTCCCCGCCGTAAATCGCAATCGCAGTCCCAAGGTTTTCCAGGACTTCGGCATGGGCACGAATATGGCGCGACAGGTCTGATTGCAGTTCCTCGATTGCGGTGCAATCAATCGCGAAGCCAATCAGACCATCAAGGTCTTCGGGCGTTTGTGACGGACATTCGGTGATTCGCAGAAGCTTGCGGTCGCCCTTGATCACAATGTGATAATCGCGTGTCATGGTTTCGCTGTTGCGCAATGCCGATGCTGCAAGCGATTTACCGTGATCGGGGATCACGCCCGTGCCAAGCTCCGCCTGTTTGGCAAGCGCATCACTGACTGTCGGAAGCTCCACCGCCGCCGCATAGGCCGCATTGCAATCGATCAGGCGCAAATCGCCATCGCGCCGCCACACCGGGAAAGGCAGACTGTCGATCAAAAGCCGTAGCCCGCTAACCTCGTGCTTAAGGGCTGTAAAATCACCAAACTGGCTTTCGCGTTCGCGGGTATGGCGGGTTTCATCGCGGAACCACAACGCATGGGCCAGAACCGGCGAATTGCGGTCCTTGCGGGCCATTGCCCCGGTAACGTGGAACTTGCGTTCATCAACCGCAGTCACCCAAAGCTCAAACCGCTCATGGGTGGATTTCAGGTTTCGGACACGCTCCTTGAGTGCTCTCGCGTCATCATCACGCAACTGGTCAAGCACATCGGGAAAACGCCCATCCTTGCCAAGCTGGAACGCACGTTTAAGTGACGGGCTGGCACCCTCGGCAAAGCCGGCCTGGCTCCAGTAATAAACCGGGTCGGGCCCGGCAAAAAACAGATGGGTAAATTGTTCGGTTGAATCCGCAAGTTCGGATTCGTGGTCTTCCGCCTCTTCAAGATGGCGGCGCATGCGCAACGATAATCGCCATCCGATTCCCCCCGCGATTGCCGCCCCGCCAATCGCCGCCAGGCCAACAACAAGCCAGTCACGGTCACTCAGATCCGCGAGACCGCCAAATATCGATGTGCCAGCAGGTTGCGTCGCCGCATCGGGTACGGCATCAGCAGCATTGCCAACACGAAACTTTTCCTGTGCATGCAGGTCGGCTGCGATGAAAAGCGACGTCAGGCCATAGCATCCCCACTGCCACAGTCTGGACAAACCAAACCTGTTTGATTCCCCCTTGCGGGAACCAATTGGTTCTTTCCCCCGTCGATGATCGGATGCAGGCCGTGTCACGTGTTGTTAACCGTTTGTGTTTATGAGCTATTATTATGGTGAAAACGTCTGGCTTTTACCACTGTTTCACGACGTTTTCCCAATACCCGGTCGAACGCCCGTGATCGCAGGAAAAACCGCGATGACATATACCCCAAATCGGGCTATGTCTGCGCTATTGTCGAAACAACAGCTATAACGATCTCGTCATTTCAAAAATGAGTCCCAAACCGCAGCTAGACCTTTTTGCGCCGCGCGTGGCAGCCAGACCGGCCGCGCCCCAAAAGGAGTCTGTCGCAGCCAAACCGACGGGACCGGAAATCCGCGATCTGTTCGACACCAATTTCAGCGCCGATGACATCGCAGAATGGGAACTGCTGTTTCGCGATGCGCCACAATACAACTATCATTTCAAACGTTCGCAAATCGCGTCGGCCTTTGACCGCCCGCTGCATAAAAAGCTGATCGCGTCACACGCGTTTGAACGGTTGCGCGAAATTTCGTTCCTTGGTGCCATTGATTACCTGTTCCATCCCAATGGACGCCCGGCCAATATCCGCCATTCCCGATATGACCACACCATCGGTGTTGCCCTGCTGTCGCAGCAATATTGCCGCCTGATGGGCCTGTCGGAGGCCGACCGCGATCTTCTGGGGGCTGCTGCCCTTTTACACGATATCGGCCATGGCCCGTTTTCGCATACGCTGGAGCCGGAATTTGCCCGGCGGTTCAACCTGAACCATCATCAACTGACCGAAAAGATCATCACCGGCGAAGTGCAGCTTGACCTGTCGGTCAATCATCTGCTGGTCAAACATGGCGTTGATCCGGCCGAAGTCATTGCCTTGTTATCGAAAAAATCGACCCACCCGCATGCCAGCCTGCTGTCGGGCCCGGTCAATATCGACACACTCGAAGGCATCAGCCGCACCAAAACCTATGTCCATCCCAATTATGTGCATTGCCATCCGCGTCTGTTGCTTGAAGCAGCGGTAAAGCTTGATGACGAGGCGCTCAAACGGCTTGATAAATTCTGGCAGCTTAAAGAAGACATTTATCGCAATTTCATTTTCGGCCCGATGTGCTTTGCCACGGATCATCTATGCCGCGAATG